>CALMDN010000157.1 GCA_937864935.1 uncultured Bacteroidales bacterium | reverse complement strand
TCCCCTGTCGAAGGCAAACTGGTAAAGGTATTTTTCAGTGAAGGCGAGGTAGTGGCCGTGGGCAAAGTGATTGCTGTTATTGATACCGATGGGGATGCTGCAGTAGAGGTAAACACAGCCGATGCAGCTCCTGCAACTGTTGCAGCGACAGCTGAACCCGTTTCAGCACCCGTAAATGTGGCTGAATCTGCTGTGGTAGAAAGCAGTGCTGACAGGTTTTATTCTCCTCTGGTAAAAAATATTGCCAGAACCGAAGGCATCGGTCAGGCAGAACTCGATAAAATAGCCGGAACCGGCAAAGACGGACGTCTCACCAAAGATGACCTGATGGCCTACCTGAAGCAGCGCGGAAGCTCACCTGCCCCGGCGCCACAGGCAGTAGCCCCCGTGGTTCAGGTAGCCCCTGCCCAGGCAGCTCCTGTTAAGCCGGCTGCTCCTCCGGTATTTGCCGGCAACGGTGATGAAATTGTGGAAATGGACCGCATGCGCCGCCTCATTGCCGATCATATGGTAATGTCTGTGCAGGTGTCACCTCATGTTACCTCCTTTATTGAAGTGGATGTAACCAATATGGTACGCTGGCGTGACAAAGTGAAAGACAGCTTCCAGCAGCGCGAAAAGGAAAAGATCACCTTTACCCCCATCTTTATTGAAGCCGCAGCCCAGGCGCTCAAGGACTTCCCGGGTGTGAATGCTTCGGTAGACGGTTACAAGGTTATCCTGCGCAAAAACATCAACATCGGTATGGCAGCTGCCCTGCCCAATGGCAACCTGATTGTACCGGTGATTAAAAATGCCGACCAGAAGAACCTGCTTGGACTGGCCAAGGATGTAAACAGCCTGGCCAACAAAGCCCGCACCAACAAACTCGATCCCGACGATATTGCCGGTGGCACCTTTACCATAACCAACCTAGGAACCTTCGGCAGCATTACCGGTTCCCCCATCATCAATCAGCCACAGGTTGCCATCCTTGGCCTGGGTGTGATCAAGAAAAAACCGGTGGTTCTCGAAACACCTGAGGGAGATGTAATCGCCATCCGTCACATGATCATCCTTTCGCTCTCCTACGACCACCGTGTGGTCGACGGTGCCCTTGGCGGGATGTACCTTCAGCGTATGCAGCAGTTGCTCGAAAGTTTCGATGTCAACCGCAGCATCTGATCAGGAAAATAAACTACTTTCGCAGCATCAGGAATCCCCTGATGCTGTTTTTATTTACAAGTTATGAAACTGAACCTTACCCGCCCCCTCGCCATTTTTGACCTCGAAACCACCGGAACCAACATCGGCAACGACCGCATTGTGGAAATCAGCATCCTCAAGGTGCACACCGATGGGCGTGAGGAGGTTTTTACCCGCAGAATCAACCCCGGAATCCCCATCCCTCCCGAGGTAACTGCCATTCATGGCATAACTGACGAAGATGTTAAGGATGCCCCCCGTTTTGCTGACATCGGACCGCAACTGCTTCAGTTTCTGGCAAACTGCGACATGGGCGGATACAACTCCAACAAATTTGATGTACCCCTGCTGGTGGAGGAATTCCTCAGGGCTGAACTCGACTTTGACCTCAAAGGCCGGCGGTTTGTGGATGTGCAGAACATTTTCCACAAGATGGAACCCCGCACCCTGAAAGCTGCCTACAGGTTTTACTGCAACGGTGATCTGGTAAACGCCCATTCAGCAGAAGCCGATACCCGGGCCACCTATGAAGTACTGCTCAGTCAGATTGAACGCTACGAAGGCGCTGAATACACCGACCGTGACGGAGCCGTTTCCACCCCGGTGAAGAACGACATCAAAGCACTGCACGAATTTTCGTTTCACAACCGCAATGCCGACCTGGTGGGCCACCTCATCTTTAACCAGAAGAACCAGGAAGTCTTCAACTTCGGAAAACACAAGGGCAAAACCGTGGAGGAGATTTTCAATACTGAACCATCCTACTACGACTGGATGATGAAATCCGATTTCCCGCTTTAAACCAAAAAAGTGATCACCGCCATCAAACTGCGCGGCTTCAATAAAAGTTCAGTAAAAATCTAAATATATAACCGTGTATACTTTGAGCCTGTCTAACTGCCGTCAGAGCAGGCTTTGAGTTTATAATTCTTACTGTCTTTGGTTGGTTTTGATCTTTACTTTTTACTTTAGACTTTTTACTTGTATATGAAAATGATCTGTATCGGGCGCAACTACAGTGAACATGCCCGCGAACTCAACAACCCGGTTCCAACAGAGCCTGTATTTTTCATGAAACCCGAATCGGCACAGCTCCGCAACAACCAGCCTTTCTTTTATCCGGAATTCTCAAAGGATATCCACTACGAGGCAGAGCTGGTATTGCATGTCTGCAAGGTTGGCCGCAACATTCAGGAGAAATTCGCCTCTACCTATTTCGATGGCATCGGGGTAGGCATCGACTTTACAGCCCGCGACCTGCAACAGAAAGCCAAAGAGAAGGGGCTGCCATGGGAAATGGCCAAGGCCTTTGACTTCTCGGCTCCGGTGAGTGCATTTATCCCGGTGGCAGAATTCACCGATTTACGCAACATCCGCTTCGGTCTTTATAAAAACGATGTGAAGGTGCAGGAAGGGAATTCAGGGGATATGATTTTCTCCTTCGATGCCATCATCGCCTATGTATCGCAGTTTGTTACCCTGAAGCAGGGAGATTACATTTTCACCGGGACTCCGGCAGGCGTCGGTCCTGTGAAGATCGGTGACCGTCTCGAAGCCTTTATCGGTGACAGGAAACTGCTGCTTTGCAACATCAGGTAAACCGGTATTGGCATGGAATCACCGGAACAAGCTGCAAACACCCGTTCTTTCCGGCAAAAGGCCCTGAAACCTCTTGTTGTCCTCCTGGCTTTTGCGGCTGTATTCCTTCTTCTTTCGTGGCTTTCATCCACCTATAAGCAATACCCGGCCGACCACTGGCGGGGCGATTTTTATGCCGACAAGTCGGGCTACTACATCTACCTGCCGGCCACCTTTATCTACGGTTTTCACGAAGGGGCCTATCCCGACAGCATTGACTTTCAGCTGGGCAACGGATTCGGTTTTGTGAACGGTAAGCTGATGACCAAATACCCCATCGGGACAGCCTTGCTCAATGCCCCATTCTTTCTTGCAGCCAGAGCGTTCGACACTGGCAGTCCCGGCTTCGCCCCGGGCTTCGGCGAGGTATATATAAACGGGATCCGCATGGCTGCCGTATTTTACCTGCTTGCAGGTTCATTGCTGCTGTTCCTTTTCCTGTCGGGCAGGTTCAGCAACTGGATTTCGGCCGGCACCGTGCTGGTGCTGATCGCCGGCACCAACCTCTATTATTACACCTTCATGGAGCCAATGATGTCGCATGTGTATTCATGGGCTCTGGCAGCTCTGCTTCTGTATCTCAGCGGACGTCTGTGGAAACAACCTACTAAATTCGTGCTCGCCGCGCTCTCTGCAACAGCCGCCCTCATCGTCCTTACCCGGCCATCCAACATCCTGTTGCTGGCGGTAGTGCCCATGCTCGATCTGAAAAGTACCGCCGGATTGAAAAGCCGTCTTCGTTTCCTCGTAAAACCTGCCAACCTGATTTTCCTGCTGATGCCGGCCTTCCTGCTCTTATTGCCCCAGCTGGTTTACTGGAAGTTTATCTCCGGAAGCTTCTTCTTCTACTCCTATCAGCATGAGGGATTTACCAACTGGAACCACCCTGCCCTGCTGAAGGTGCTTCTTTCTCCCAACAACGGCCTGCTTCCATACACTCCTATCTGGATACTGCTGATTACCGCGCTCATTTACATGCTGATCCGCCGCAAGAGCAACAGCATGCTGATAACTTCCCTGCTCCTCGTGCAACTCTACCTCGTGTCTTCCTGGTATATGTTCTTTTTCGGATGCAGTTTCGGTCAGCGCTCTTTTGTGGAATACCTGACCCTCGCTTCAATACCCCTGGCAACAATCGCAGAAACTGTTTTCCGGCCCCGGAGGTGGACTGCTGCCGCAGGGGCGCTGCTTATTGCATCTTACCTTATCTTCTTCAACCTCAGGATGATTCATGCGTATGACCGCTGCTATCTGGGGGGTGACTGGGAATGGCCCAAATACAGGGAGCACCTGATCAAAGCCGGAGCTTTCCCGCTTCCGGCCCGGCACTTTGAGTGGTACAACGATTTTGAATCGAAGAACTCCCTGAGTACAGCCGGCCTCAATATGAAGCCTTCAGAGACAG
>CALMDN010000156.1 GCA_937864935.1 uncultured Bacteroidales bacterium | reverse complement strand
AGTTGAACCCGTAGCCACAACTTCAGGAGAATACCGGCGTCAGATGCTCTGGGCATATATGGGAATAGGGGTAGCACTTATAACTGTTATTGTTATGATTTTTGCCCGGTTACCATTCATTAAGATAGAACTTCCATCAGATTTTGGAATTCTGCGTACCCTGCTTCATTCCGGACTGGGCTTGTTTGACGGGCTATCCAGAATATCCGGTCTTTTGCGTGAATCTTCAGTTACCCTCGTTATTTTCTTCTCACTCACCATGCTGCTGCTTGTAGAAAGGTTTTTCAGAAAAAGATATTACAACAACTTTTTCCTTTTCTGATCTTTCCTGATGTTACCTTCTGAAATCAGTGATTCTTTGCTGCAACGATTGGAGGAACAATACCGGGATACTGTTACCGTTTCTTCGGTAAAAGCTGTTTCCGGCGGTTCAATCAACAGTGCTTTTTATATCAGATGCAACATTGGGGATTTCTTCCTGAAATATAACTACTCAGATAGCTTTCCCGGGATGTTCCGGGCAGAAACCATAGGATTGATAACACTGGATAGCTGCAGATGCATCAGGGTCCCCAGGGTTATTCATTGGGCAAATACGGGAATTTATTCATATCTGTTACTCGAGTACCTGCATCCGGGTCATCCTTCCGGTGATTTCTGGGAGACTTTCGGCAGGAAAACTGCCCAGTTACACCATCACACTTCTCCGCATTTCGGCTTTTCCTCTGACAATTACATTGGTTCTCTCAAACAGTTAAATGATCGACACGAGACCTGGAGTTCATTTCTGATTAAACAGCGACTTCAACCTATGGCTGAGTTGGCTTTCACCAATGGCTATATAAAAACACAGGATTTGAGTCGGCTCGAATTGCTGTACAAAAGACTGCCCGATCTATACCCTGAAGAACCTCCATCGCTGCTGCATGGAGATCTCTGGAGCGGGAACTTTCTCTCAGCCCATGATGGAACACCCTGCCTGGTAGACCCGGCTGTTTATTATGGTCACCGGGAAACAGACATCGCCATGACCAGGCTTTTCGGGGGTTTCAGCCAGGCTTTTTATGAAGCCTATAATCATCATTTTCCCCTTGAACCCGGATGGGAAAGCAGAATAAGCCTGAATCAGTTATATCCTTTACTGGTGCATGTAAATCTGTTCGGAGAAGGGTATATGGGTCAGGTAAGACAGGTATTGAAACAATATGTCTGATTAAGCCGGTAATCAGTTTGTTTTTCCTTCCTTGCGTTCTTCCCACAATTGCCTGAAATTCTTTTCATTCACCACAGGCAGTTTCCTTCTTGAACCCCACTGTTTTGAAAATGCTTTGTTCAGTACAAAATTTTTAAGGCTTGGACTTCCGAAATCCATCCATTTCCTGTTGAGCATGATGGTTTTCCATGCATACATTGAAAAAGCCTCAGATACAGTAAACGTTTTTAGTTTAACACTGTCGTTCCTGTTATACAGCAACAATTCGTGAAGATTGATTTTAACCGGACAAACTTCGGTGCAGCTGCCGCACAGGGATGAGGCAAAACTCATGTGCTTGTACTCATTCACTCCTTTGAGCCATGGGGTTATCACCGAACCAATCGGTCCTGAATAGGTAGTACCATATGCATGTCCGCCAATGGTTTTATACACCGGGCAGGTATTGAGACAGGCACCGCAACGGATGCAACTCAGTGCCCTGCGTTGGTGTTTCCGCGCCAGCAACTGACTTCGCCCGTTGTCGAGCAATACTACATACATCTCTTTGGGTCCGTCGGTTTCTCCATCCTGTCGCGGCCCGCTGATCAGACTGTTGTAAGCTGTTACATACTGACCAGTTCCATGGGTAGCCAGCAAAGGCCAGAAAAGGTCGAGATTGCGGAAAGAGGGCAATACTTTCTCTATTCCCGTAACAACAATATGAACCTTTGGAAACGACATAGAAAGCAATCCGTTGCCTTCGTTTTCGGTTACACAAACAGAACCGGTATCGGCAATAATAAAGTTGGCACCCGTAATACCGACATCAGCATAGAAGAATTTTTCGCGCAGCTTTTTTCTCACGTAAGCAGTAATGTCTTCGGGAGTACTTTTTACCGGCAGTCCGAACTTTTCATTAAACAATACTGCAACATCTTCTTTGGATTTGTGCATTGCCGGTGTAACAATGTGATATGGATGTTCACCGGCCTGCTGTACAATATACTCTCCAAGGTCGGTTTCAAGCACTTCAATACCAGTTTTTCCGAGATGATCGTTGAGGCTGATCTCTTCTGAAACCATGGATTTTGATTTCACCACTTTAGCAGCTTTGTGGTTCATCAGTATGGTTTCAATCTCACGTAAGGCTTCGGCAGCATCCAATGCCCAGATAACCTTACCTCCATTGCGTTCAAAATTCGATTCAAAGTCAGCAAGGTTTTTTTCAAGATCAGCTATTGCCCTGTACCTGATGGCAGCAGCTCTCTGCCGGGCAAGTTCAAGATTGGCATACTGTTGCTTTCCGCGTTTCACCGCTTCATCATATCTTCCGATATTGAAGTCAAGTTTTCTTCTGTGATCGCGGTCAAACGCTTTATTTTCAGAATCCTGCCTGAATTTATTGTAAATTTCGGTCATCAGATTTTAAAACAGTTTTGATATTTTGTCAACCCTGGTTTTGTGCCTTCCACCTTCAAATTCTGTATTCAGAAACAACTTCACGGCTTTCTGGGCTTCGTCAAAATCGATAAATCTGCCGGGAAGGGCAAGAACATTCGCATCGTTGTGACGACGGGTCAGTTCGGCTTGTTCACTGTTCCAGCATAAAGCACTTCTTACTTCAGGATATTTATTTACAACCATGTTGACTCCATTACCACTGCCACAGATTACAATACCACGCTCAACCAACCCATCGTTAACAGCTTTACCCAGTTTATGGGCAAAATCTGGATAATCAACACTTTCGGAAGAAAATGTACCCATATCCTCAAACGTATATCCCTGAGATGAAAGAAATCTGATCAGAAATGATTTCAATTCAAACCCTGCATGATCACTTGCCAGTGCCAAAGGTGAAGTTTTATCCCACATTGTTGATAATTATTAAACCAAAAACCTGTTAACAGTTGTTGTTAATTGCAAACCCTGTTCGTAATGAATTGTTTACGTTAACCCGAATTTCCGCCTAAAGATACAGCTCTTTAGTTTTCAGTTTCTTATATTTTGTTAACAGTTATTTGTTAATTGCAGTGTAATTTTGTTGGTAAATTCCGGTAAATTCAAGCTTTGGAGCATTCACTGCAAACAGTATTGCAATCCGTGTTTGAAAACAGGAATTTGTTATTAAAAATTAACAAATCATTAACGTTGAATTGGCCTTGTTTTTGTCAGTTCAGGGTGTTGAAATACCCTTTTCAACCAACTGTTAATTATTACTGAAAAGGCTGTAAATGTGTCACTCTGAAAAATGCAGGCTGTTAATATCAGGTTGACAAACACCTTACAGTGAAATTTGCAAGAAAAAAAATCTGTATTTTTTCAACACAATTAACAGGACCAATAACAACAATGATTCTTTAATTAAATTTTATTATTTAAAACTGAAAAGATGGAAGAGGAAAAAATCGTCCGATCAGAAAACCAGTCTGATCAGGAATTGATTTTTCGGATCAGTGAACTGAAGCGTAAGAAAAATGCGGTTATTCTGGCACATTATTATCAGGTTGCTGAAATTCAGGATCTGGCCGATTTTGTTGGCGACAGTCTTCAGCTTTCGCAGCGGGCTGCAGAAACAGATGCTGACATCATTGTATTCGCCGGTGTTCATTTTATGGCCGAAACGGCGAAGATACTCAGTCCGGATAAAAAAGTGCTTCTGCCTGATATCCATGCAGGATGTTCACTGGCCGACAGCTGCCCTGCGGAGCCCTTTAGTGCATTTTTAAAGGCTCACCCGGGTCATCGTGTTATTTCTTATATAAATTGCTCTGCAGCGATTAAAACCATGTCTGACGTCATTTGTACCTCAAGCAATGCCCGGCAGATTGTTGAATCGTTTCCTGAGAACGAAAAACTGATTTTCGCACCGGATAAGAACCTCGGTGCCTATATCAATTCGATAGCCGGAAGAAATATGGTTTTGTGGGATGGCAGCTGTCATGTTCACAACCAGCTGAGCGATGAAAAAGTGATACAATTGAAAATCAGCAACCCTGATGCAAAGCTGATCGCCCACCCGGAATGCCGGGGCCCTGTACTGGCATTGGCTGATTTTATCGGTTCCACAGCGGCCATGCTTGAGTTTACCAGAAACGATGCCGGTAAGCGTTACATTGTTGCGACCGAAGGGGGCATTGTTCATCAGATGCAGAAGTATTCCCCTGAAAAGGAGTTTATTGTGGTTCCTGCTGATGAAACCTGTACCTGCAATGATTGCCCTTTCATGAAAATGAATACCCTGGAAAAACTATTTAAGTGCCTGTCAGACGAAAAACCGGAAATTCTGCTGGATGACATCACCATCACTTCTGCCAGATTGCCGATTCAGAGAATGCTTGACATTTCAAAAGCAGCGAAACTTATTCACTAGCCTGGTTTTTGTTACGAATCAACTAACTTTACCCAATGCAAAAATTTCTGATTTCCACATTCTTACTCTTCCTCTGTACAGCCCTGCTGGCTCAGGAAAACACAGTGAATCCGGATGGATACAACAGGTTTTTTCATCCCAATGGTAAGGTTTCCAGTGAAGGCTTGATGAAAAATGGTAAACCTGATGGGTACTGGAAAACTTATTGGGAGTCGGGTATACTGAAATCAGAAGGAAACCGGAAAAATTTCGAGTTGGACAGCATCTGGAGTTTTTACGACGAAACAGGCAAAATCACGCTTCAGATCGGATACCTGAACGGTAAAAAGGATGGAATCCGACGGACCATAAGGCAAAATGAGGTGGTTGAAGAAAACTTCTCAGCCGATGTGAAACAGGGACTGACTGTTTATTACTATCCTGACGGAAAAATCATGCGGACCGTGAATTTTGAGAATGGTTTTGAGAATGGCATGGCCAAGGAATATTCACCCGATGGCACTGTCATTACCCTGATACAATACCGCAGGGGATTTGTTGTTGACCGTGAAAACATCAACAGGCGTGATGGCAAGGGTCTTAAACAGGGACGCTGGAAGTTCTTCTATGCCGATGGAAAGATCAAAACCGAAGGCACCTACCGCGATGATAAAAAGAACGGTTACTTCAAGGAATACGATGAAAAGGGGATGCTCACCGAGGTCTCTAAATTTTTGAATGATGTGAAACAGGAAGAGACTCCTGAACTGGTTAAACTGGATGTGAGAACAGATTATTATGCATCGGGAAAGGTTAAAACGGTTGCCAGTTACAAGGGGGAAATTCCCGAAGGAATCCGCAGAGAGTATGCCGAGAACGGTTCTGTAGTTGCTTCTTATGTTTTCAAAAACGGAAAAATGGTTGGTGAAGGCGTTATTGATGATGAGGGTGTAAAGGATGGCCCATGGAAAGAGTATTACGAATCAGGGCAGTTGCTCTCTGAAGGAACATACCGTAACGGGAAACGAACAGGTAAGTGGCGTTTCTACCATCTGAACGGTGAACTTGAACAGGAAGGCAATTACAACAACCAGGGAAATCCCGACGGGTTGTGGAAGTGGTTCTATGAGTCGAAGAATCTTCTGCGCGAAGAAAACTTCTTCAATGGTAAATCAGAAGGTATATATACCGAATACGGTGAAAATGGTCAGGTAATCGTACAGGGAGAATTTCTTGATGGCCTGGAAGAAGGCAAATGGATATACAACCTGGGTGATCACCGTGAGGAAGGAACTTACCGGGGCGGGATGCGCAACGGTGAATGGAAATATTTCTACAACGACGGAACCCCGGAGTTTCAGGGATCGTACATCGATGATAATCCCAACGGACGGCATGTCTGGTTCTGGCCCGATGGAAAAAAGAAAGATGAAGGGGAATACATCAACGGAATGAAAACAGGCGACTGGATTCAGTACAATGCCGATGGGACTGTTTTTCTGGTTATCACCTATCAGAACGGAACCGAGAAAAAATACGATGGCGTTAAAATAAAGCCTGAATTCACCGAATAATCAGTGATATCAAGCATTTCTGAAATTTTACCGGGTTAGATGATACCTGCGGTAAGTTCCGTAACTTCCACCCGAGCCACCCGGGATGGTTTCACGCCGCCATCCGGAGA
>CALMDN010000155.1 GCA_937864935.1 uncultured Bacteroidales bacterium | reverse complement strand
GAACACCGGCAGCAGGGCATTGAACTCCATGGCCATTAGCAGGGCATTCTGCATTTTGCCTTTGGCATAGCCCGGGTGGATGTTCCGGCCCTGAACAGATATTTTCGCATGAGCAGCATTGAAATTTTCAAACTCCAGTTCACCCGGCTCCCCGCCGTCCATGGTATAGGCCCAGTCGGCAGCAAACTTCTTCACATCAAAGCGGTCAACGCCCCGGCCGATCTCCTCGTCGGGTGTAAAGCCGATTTTCACAGGTCCGTGCCTGAATTCGGGATGCTGAACCAGGTATTCTACAGCGGTCATGATTTCGGTTACGCCCGCCTTGTCATCGGCACCCAGCAGGGTGGTGCCGTCGGTGACGATCAGGGTTTGACCGGTGTAGCTTTTCATCTCGGGGAAATCGGAGGGCGAAAGCACAATGTTCAGCTCCGGGTTGAGCACGATGTCTGTTCCGTCGTAATTTTCCACGAGCCGGGGTTTAACATCCTTGCCTGGCATATCGGGACTGGTATCCACATGGGCGATGAAGCCGATGGCCGGACCTGTTTTGCCGTTGTTGGCTGGCAGGGTGGCCATTACATATCCGTTCTCATCCATGCTCACATCGCTGAGGCCCAGTTGTTTCAGTTCATCGTGCAGCATGCGCAGCAGCACCAGCTGTTTTTCGGTGCTCGGGCAGGTTTCTGAATTTTCATCACTCTGGGTGTCGATGCTGACGTAACGCAAAAAGCGGGTCTTAATGTTTTCTTTCATGATAATGGTTTTATTTTCAGTATTATAAAGCATTGAAAGGTTGAATTGGCATGGTATTCAGGAAGCAGGGAGGTGTTCATGTTTCGACTACGCTCAACATGACATCGACTACGCCTGCCTGTTTGCACAGGCAGACAGTTTCAACAAGTCATTGACTACATTCAACATGACAATTCTCTGATCAGGTTCGGGCTTACAGGATGTCAGATAACGGGTTAAGTGATAAATAGAAAGATCGGCTTCTAATCCCACTCTCCCTGAGTTTCTTATTCCAATCAGTTCTTTTTCTCCTGGTCCCCCATTCTCCTGGTCCCCCCGTCTCTAAGTTAAAGAATTTTATTCAACTTCGGGTTTACCGCGCAACGATTCCCAGATCATATACCCGCAGATCACGGCAAACATCAGCAGCGCCAGGGCCTCTGCGGCATGCGATTCAAACCATCCGGCATTTACGAAGTTGATACCGCCGAATTTCAGCAGGGCACTTACCACGCCCATCAGCGCCCCTCCGGCAATGAAGCCTGAAGCGATGAGCGTACCGCGTTCCTTGCGGGCCTGGTTGATTTTCTGATCTTTGGAACGGGTAGATACATACCAGGCAATGATACCGCCGACCAGCAAGGGAGTGTTGAGCTGCAGCGGAATGAACATCCCCAGGGAGAATGCGAGGGCCGGCACCCCGATCATGGTGAGAATCAGCGACAGGAAGGCACCACCGGCATAAAGCATCCAGGGAGCGGCTTTACCCGACATCATGGGTTCGATAACGGCTGCCATGGCATTGGCCTGAGGGGCAACCAGGGCATTATCACCGGTAAATCCGTAAGTTTTGTTCAGTATCATGATCACACCACCTACCGTAGCCGCAGATACCAGGGTGCCCAGAAATTTCCAGGATTGCTGTTTGTAAGGGGATGAGCCCAGCCAGTATCCGATTTTCAGGTCGGTGATGAACCCTCCGGCCATCGAAAGAGCGGTACAGACCACGCCACCGATGATGAGGGCGGCGGTCATGCCTGCGGTTCCCGAAAGCCCTGCCCACACAAGCACCAGTGAGGTGATGATGAGGGTCATCAGGGTCATACCCGAAACGGGGTTTGTCCCGACAATGGCCGTTGCATTGGCTGCAACCGTGGTAAAAAGGAAAGCGATCACAAATACAATCACAAGGGCAATGAGTGCCTGACTGAGGTTATTCACCACACCCAACATAAAGAAAACAAACACGACAATTGCTGTGCCCAGGATGCCGAGGAGGATGATTTTCATCGGCAGATCACGCTGGGTTCTTTTGGTCTCTGCTGTCAGGTGTTGCTTTCCTGTCAGTTCCTTCACCGCAAGCCCGAAAGCATCGCGGATGATGCCCGAGGAGCGGATGATGCCGATCACCCCTGCCATGGCAATGCCACCGATACCGATCTGCCTCACATAATTGCGGAAGATGTCTTCAGCCGGCATATCGGCCAGCAGCGCCGTAACATTGGCGCCGACCGCAAGGGTCTGTCCTTCGGCAAAATAAGAGATAACGGGAATCAGTACATACCAGCCGACAAAAGAGCCGGCGCAGATGATGGCGGCATATTTCAACCCGATGATGTACCCGAGGCCCATCACGGCGGCTCCGACATTCATCTTGAACACAATCTTGAATTTGTCGGCAATCATCTCGCCGGCAGGTACAACGCGGGTGGTAAACACTTCGGCCCACCAGCCGAACGTGGCAATGATAAAATCATAAATTCCGCCGATCAGGCCGGCAACCAGCAATACCCGGGCCTGACTGCCGCCTTTTTCGCCCGAAACAAGTACTTCGGTGGTGGCGGTGGCTTCGGGGAAGGGGTATTTGCCGTGCATGTCGGAAACAAAATACTTGCGGAAAGGAATCAGGAAGAGGATTCCGAGAAATCCGCCAAGCAGCGACGACAGGAAAACCTGGTAAAAATGGGCCTCAAGTTTGAGAATATAGAGCGCCGGCAGGGTGAAAATGGCTCCCGCCACAATAACCCCAGAACTGGCCCCGATGGACTGAATGATCACATTCTCGCCCAGGGCATTTTTCCGACCGGTAGCAGCCGAAAGTCCGACCGCAATAATGGCAATGGGAATGGCCGCTTCGAATACCTGGCCGATTTTGAGTCCGAGATAAGCTGCTGCTGCGGAAAAAACGACGGCCATGAGCAAACCGAGCAGCACTGAACGGAGGTTGACCTCCGGGACGATTTTATCCGGAGACATCACCGGACGGTATGTTTCTCCCGGTTTCAGCTCACTGTAGGCATTTTCGGGCAATCCTTTGATTTCCTGTTTGTGGTCTTCCATGTGGGGATGTTGTTGGATAAAAAGGCAAATTTAAAATTTTCGCGAATCAATTGTCCGGCAACTTAGGTTTAAAAATGTCGGTTCCGGGAATCGTACCCTTGGAATCCCAAAGTCTTATTTTTAAATCTAATGGAAAAAGCATCTGAAGGAAAAGGTTTTCCTCTTGCGAAACCCTAATTAAACTTCAAACAATGGTCAGATACTTTATGTGTTTAATGGTAAACGTTTATCCTGGTTATTTTGAAAAGCTGGTTCATCCAAAGCATATCAATCATTCTTGTCGGGTAAAAAGTCAGATTTTTTGAAGTTGTAAATAACCTCATTGTTAAAACTGAAATGCATTTATTGCACTATCATTTTGCCAGGCTTTTCCCCGGTTTACCAGGTATAAATTGTTATACTAAAAGGTACAGGTGGCGAAGAATCTCATCTTTGAAAAAATTGAGAATTCTGCTGATTCAAAGCGGTCCTGAGAATTCAACCGCTATCTCCGGCAATCAGCGTTCCACGACCAATATTGCACGTTCCACTTTGTCACTGCCCCCGGCGGATAAAATATAAATACCGGAATTCAGCATGGCGGTATTCAGGATTTTGGATTTTCCTTCATAGGATTCCCGGTGGATTTCTCTTCCACCACAATCGTAAATTACCAGTTCAGCATCCTCCTTTCCTTCCCGCAACAGTTTTGCCTGGTCAGCGGCAGGATTGGGGTAGATAAACAGGGAGTATTTGCTCTGGCTCATGGCTTCCGGAATAGCCGTAGCCTTGCTTCCCCAGGTTTCGTTGCCCTTTTTAAAGTAAACCAGATCCGACTTGTATTCGTTGTGATATCCTTCCCAATCCTGAATTCCCCATCTGCTGCATAAACCCAATCCTTCAGCGTATCTTATACCAGAACCTCCGCCATTACCGCCTTCAGAGAAGCTGTTCGTGATGCGACCATTGTATATCTTTGGATTAGATACGTTGGGGTATTCACCCATATAGACGTTGATCTCATCTGTGGTCATATCAAGTTTGGTATAAAAAACATCTTCTGTGAAAATGGTATCTGTAACCCCATAGGAGCGGATGATTCTGTGGTAAACCTTCTGCGTATAGAACACCGTGTCGTTGCCCGCAGAAAAAGACTTGCCGGTAATGAAGATGTTTTCAAGTTCATCGGTAATCCGGGTCCGGTAAATATATTGTCCTGACTCTTCGGTGTGTGTTTTAAAATGGAATTCATCCCCGATCTCAAAGTCGTAAACTACCCTTAATTTCAGAAATTCCTGAGCGAAGCTGAAGTGGACAATGGTGGTAAAGAAGAGTAGAAAAACATACGGTCTTTTTGCGAATAACAGATTAACCATGGCAGTTGAAGTATATTTATAAACAATATTCTGATGATTCAAAGATACAATTTACAGGTATTAAAATCAACAACTTCTTCTGCCCTGCAAGCAAATTCCCTGAGGTCGCAGGTTTTCAACAGCTGCTGCAAAGGTGGACGGATTCGCTGTTGACCCTGAACCGGTTTTTCGAAGAATACCCAAGCCTGACAAGGGTGTGTTTCTCAAACCATAAGCCAGCGGTTTTCCTTATTGGTTCCGCTGCTTCGAATTTCTATTCAGCCTCCCTAACCCAAAATAAATCAGCGCTTAATAAAAGTTTCATGGAATTTATCTACTTTTGCACCTCTCTAAACAAAAGCCCGGTACTACGGAATTACGGATGAAGAAATACCCTGAATACAAGCAACTTAACCTTCCGGCTCTTGGCAAAGAAGTGCTGAAGCTCTGGGAAGATGACAATGTTTTTCAGAAGAGTCTGGATATCAGACGCCACAGCAAACCTTTCATTTTCTATGAAGGGCCGCCTTCGGCCAATGGTGTTCCAGGAATTCACCATGTGATGGCCAGGGCGATTAAAGACATCTTCTGCCGCTACAAAACCATGAAGGGATATCTGGTCAACCGCAAGGCCGGCTGGGATACCCATGGATTGCCCATTGAGATTGCTGTTGAGAAAACCCTCGGCATCACCAAGGAAGACATCGGTAAAAAGATATCGGTGGACGATTACAACAAAGCCTGCCGCAAGGAGGTAATGAAATACAAGGACCTCTGGGACGACCTTACCCTGAAAATCGGCTATTGGGTTGACCTCGACCACCCCTACATCACCTTCGACAACAAATACATGGAGTCGATCTGGTATCTCCTCTCAAAGCTGTATGAAAAAGGCCTGCTTTACAAGGGTTATACCATTCAGCCGTTTTCACCGGCAGCAGGTACCGGTTTGAGTACACACGAACTCAACCAGCCCGGTTGCTACCGCGATGTGAAAGACAATACGGTGGTTGCCCAGTTCAGGGTGGTACGCAACGATCAGTCGGAGAAGCTATTTGATGACGTTCACGGCGATCTGTTTTTCCTGGCCTGGACCACTACCCCCTGGACATTGCCCAGCAATACCGCGCTGGCCGTAGGCAAGAACATCGGATACGTCAAGGTGAAGACCTTCAATCCTTATACCCACCAGCCAATCACTGTAATACTTGCCAGGGAACTCTGCGGCAAATACTTCCCCGAACCCAATGCCGGTCTGCAACTGTCGGATTACGAAGCCGGACAGAAAGCGATCCCGTTTGAAATCTGTGGTTCATACACAGGCAGCGACCTCGAAGGCATGCGTTACGAGCAGCTGCTTCCTTATGCACAACCCGAAGAGGGCGACGCTTTTCGGGTGGTTACCGGCGATTTTGTCACTACCGAAGACGGAACCGGAATCGTACACATCGCCCCCAGTTTCGGAGCCGATGACTTTAAAGTTGCAAAACAGAACGGTATCGGAGCGCTTACCCTGGTCGACCGTCAGGGCCGCTTTACGCCGGAGATGGGTGAATTTGCCGGCCGTTATGTCAAGGCTGAATATGCCCCTGAATACGATCCGGCCAAAGAAGACAATGTCGACATCGACATCATCGTGAAGCTGAAAAATGAAAACAGTGCCTTCAAATCCGAGAAGTACGAGCACTCCTATCCGCACTGCTGGCGCACCGACAAGCCCGTACTCTACTACCCGCTCGACAGCTGGTTCGTGCGTGTGACCGCGAAGAAGGACCGGTTGATCGCGCTCAACAAGACCATCACCTGGAAGCCCGAGAGCACCGGC
>CALMDN010000154.1 GCA_937864935.1 uncultured Bacteroidales bacterium | reverse complement strand
GCACTGATGCTTGGCATTGCCTATTCAGCCAGCATCGGAGGTACAGCTACGCTGATTGGTTCACCCACCAATATGATCTTCTCGGGCGTGCTCGCCAAGATGTTCCCCGCGGCTCCATCGGTTAGCTTCTATGATTGGTTTATCATCGGATTCCCTCTGGCAGTTATCTTTTTACCCCTTGTGTGGTTCTTTCTGATCCGCTTTTTCAAGGTTACCGGAAGTATTCAGGGTAGTAAAGAGCTGATTAAGAGTGAAATAGATTTATTGGGCAGGATGTCAGCAGGGGAAAAACGGGTTTTGGTGATCTTTATTCTCACCTCATTAGCTTGGATTTTCCGTGAGGAGATTGTCATCGACAGCTTTATAATCCCTGGCTGGAGCGGAATCTTAGGGCTCAGTAAGTTTGCTCACGACAGTACCGTAGGTATGATTGCTGCAATGCTCTTGTTTATGACACCCTCGGGAAATGGTTCAAGGCTGCTTACCTGGAAGGCTGCCGGGCAAATCCCCTGGGGGGTAGGTGTAATTGTTGGAGGCGGTTATGCAATGGCCTCATCCTTTAAAGTTACAGGACTGGCAGATTGGATTGGTAACCAACTGGCTTTCATAAGTTCTTACCCAATGTTTCTCGTACTGGTGATTGTTGTAAGTTGTATTCTGCTGTTCACCGAAATGAACTCCAATACTGCTACAGCGAATATCTTCCTGCCGATTCTTGCCTCCATTGCGGTGGCCGGTAGCACCAATCCCCTGCTTCTGATGATTCCGGCAACGTTTGCCTGTTCGTTTGTCTTCATCATGCCGGCAGGGACTGGGCCAAACACTGTAATATTCGGAAGCAATCATGTTTCGGTTCCCGAAATGGCCAGAGCCGGAATCTGGCTTAAACTCTTCAGTATGGTTTTCCTTCCGGTTATACTCTACATCCTGATCAGGCTGGTATGGGGTATGGAGAAGGCTTTGCCATCCTGGGCTATGTAACTGGTTCAGCATTCACCTGAATGCCGGCACTGACTTCAGCCGACGGTTATTAAAGACAGAATCATCCACCTCCGGAGTTACGATTTTATCAGCGACAACCCTTCCTTTGCCGAAGTGTCGTCTGGTCTGTTGAGCAGGGCTTTCTGGAACAGGACCTTTGCTTCGCGGAGTTTCCCAAGCTGGAAGTTGGTCCATCCGAGCATCAGCAGCGCGTCGTAATCAAACGGGTAGAAGTTTGCGATGCGCTCAAAGTATCGGAAGGCCGACTGGTAGTCCTTTCGCCCGTAATAAATCATTCCCATGCGGTAATTCACCGTGTAATGATTGGGGTCGAGTTTCAGTATCTCGTTATACCGCGTGATGACCTGTTCCCAGTTGCCCTGTGAGGAAGCCGGCAATACAAACCCGAGCCTGGCTTCGATGGAAAGGGGCATCAGGGAAATGGCCTTGTTGTAATAGGCTACGGACTCTGAAAAAAGACCCAGCTGATAGTTGAGCCACCCAAGTCTGAGGTTGATTTCATAGGAGGACTCATCGTACACTTTCTTCAGCGATTCAATGGCTTTTGAATGCTCCCCCTTGCTTTCGAAAGTGTAGCTGTTGCTGAATGCAGTGCTCAGACTGCTGCTGTCCTGTGCTTTTGTATTGATGGCGGCCACAATGAAGATAGCCATCATTCCTGTTTTGAAAATCCTTAATGCAAGTTCCATTTTATTCCTCCTGTGATGCTTTGGTTAATGTACTGATAGTAAAAAATCTCTCCGGGCCGGTCAAACGGGAAAAACAATTCAGTGCCTTCCCTGAATAACACCTGGTAGCGAACAAAAACACTCAGATACCGGCTGAAGCTGAAAATAAGCCTGGATCCGGCTCTAGTATTGATGTTATCAAATGAATTGTAGTGCACCTGCGCATTGTGTTCCGCACTGCCGGCCAGGTTCCCTACCGAAACATAGGCTTCTCCCCACAAATTGCTGAATAATTTACCCCCGACCATCTGATAGAAAATATAATTGGCGGTATCGGTACCTGTTTTGTAATGCACTGCCGTTTGCGAGTAGAGGTTCAGGTTGCCGAATGGCTTATAAAACAACTCACCGCTGTATTGGATTAGTTCCGATTTATCAACCCTGATTTTCCAGACTCCGGCAGTAAATGTCCACCGGGGGGCAGTATAACTGATTTCGCCTCCGGCAGCATAATCATTGTATGAGGTATTCCCGGCGGGGCCGATAAACCTCCGGATCAATGAGTCAGTGCTGGTGAAGGGATTTTCGAGGTTCACATTCACCCAGCGCCAGGCCGGACTTATGGTGATTTTTTTGCTGATGCTGAATGAGGGGCAAAGGTAAGCTTCGTACTGCAGCACTGAGTAATCTCCTGAAAGCGAATCAACAAAAGCGATGTCCATCCTCCGGTTCTTGTTAAAGTTCAGCAGACCGGCTGCCACATTCACATTCATCCGGTGAGTAAGGGGTATGACGGATCCGGCCAGATAATATTGTGAATTTTTATTCAGGTAGGCTTCTGAATAGGAGCCGGGGTCTTTTTGCCGGTATTTTTCAAACTGATCAACATGATTGCTGAACGAAGGTCCGGTTTCGAGGTAAACAGCCGGCCGGTACTCAGATCGGCCGAAGCCGAGGTCTTCTCCCCGGGGGAGTTTTTTCAGAAGCCATCCCGCTTCTGTATAGCGGCCACTGTAGCGATAACTTTTGTAAAGGAGGCTCAGGGCTGCAAAATCATCCCTGTTAAATTCAAGGGCCTTCTCAAAATGGCGCGCCGCCCTCACATACCTTTGACGGTACATGGCTGCCTCACCTACCCGCATGCGCATGTAATAGTAATCGTAACCTTTACCGATGGCTTCTTCTCCGACCATCAGCAGACTATCCCACTTCTGCTCATAATACAACCGTAGTGTTATCTTCTCGTAATCTGCCGCTGCAAGGGTATTCCCGCAAAGCAGAAAGCTAAGGCAGATCAGAAAAACAACAGAACCTGGTTTGTAACTCATGCCTTGTCAGAATTGGTAAATACCGCTATATGACTGCTGCGGTTGGTGGTGATTTCGAGTTTGGTGAGCTGATTTTCGCTGATCTTCAGCACATATGTCCAGTTTCTCAGATTTTTGCCGGCCAGATACAGGGTACAGGCCGATTCAAGCTTTACAGATGAACTGTTGATAAGGGCTTCATGCTCAGCATAGACCAGTTTGAACTGCGGTTTGAGGAACAGCAGAAAAGGTGAAACGAAGTCCTGCACCAGCCGTATCATACCATAGCGCAGTATGGTCGGTGGAAAAACATCGGTTACTGCCATGTTTTTGTAAAACCCCAGGGGTAGTTTGTAGGCAGCCAGGTAGAAATGGTAGAGCAGGCTCCGGCGGCTTCCTGTAAACCAGGTGAAATAGAACAAGCGGTCTTCACTCCTGAAATAGGCTTTTGAACCGGTTCCGGTGCATTCGAGATAGCTGTTGTTAAGCATGTCGGTTTTTACCACCCAGGCACCCTTGTCTGCTTCGCTGCCTTCAAGGCGGTAGGAAAGCTTCTGGCCGGGGGTAAAGCTGAATGCTTCTTTCAGGGCAGGATCAGCCTCGATGTTCTGAACCAGCTGCCCTTCTTCCGGAATTCCGCTCAGCCGCAGTGAGAAGTTCTGGTTGCTGACAAGGTATTGCGAAAAGGGATAGCTGAGTGTTCTGGATCCGATAAAAGGGGTGCTCTGGAACTGGAAATGC
>CALMDN010000153.1 GCA_937864935.1 uncultured Bacteroidales bacterium | reverse complement strand
CGCCTGCTGATTGATACCCCTTGAGCCACCTGACCCGGATAACATTCAAACATACCAGCCGCACTGGCATACACAATGAACCGACCAAACGGAAAGTCAAATCCCCTGAAAACGATCTGTAAGTGTACAGCGCTTTTAAGCCGACCGCAATGGCGGTGCAAATTGTTTTTTATCCTCATGAACATATCGGTATCTTTCAGTGCTTTCAGTCAGGATCTCTACAACCTTGAGCATTCATACCGGTACGGGCAGTTTCTTTTTGAAACCCGTCAGTTTCAGCTGGCTGCTGAAGAATTCGAAAGGGTTTTGTTTCTCGATCCCGACAATGATACCGTGAAGCAACAGCTGATAAAAAGCTATCTGCTCGGGCAGCAGTACACCATGGTTAACCGTCGCACCGACAGCCTTTTCAGGATCAGGGAGTCCATCCCCCGCAAACTGGCCATTGATTACAGCAAAGCCCTGATCATGGCTGAAATGAATTTCAATGCTTCACAGTTCATTCGTTCAAACCGTAATCTGAACAGCAGTGACCGGCTCTTTCTCAGTATGAACAACCAGCTGATGGGTTACGAGTGGGACAAGGCAAAACTTACCTACGAAGAGCTGAGCCTTACCGGATTTCTGTACGATAAGAAATATGCAGAAATATTCCGGCAGATGGACGAAGCCAGGTACAAGAGCGGTGGGCTGGCTTTCGGGTTGTCGGCGGTGGTTCCCGGCCTGGGAAAAGTGTACACAGGCAACTGGAAAGATGGCCTGATCTCGTTTATTTTCGTTGCCGGGTCAACCATTCAGGCCATCAGGGGTTATCATGAATACGGGAAAAGAAGTGCTTTTTTTATCGTGTATACCGGGCTGGCTGCTACCTTTTATGCTGGCAATCTGTATGGTTCGGTGAAAGCTGCCAGAAAATACAATGGAAAAATCAGAAAGCAGATACATGCGCGCATTGAATCTCTTTTCAGCGATACTTTTTAGTATTCTGGCAGTTTCAATCAGGGCCCAGTCTCCGGCTGAAACCCTTGACTTTGCCCGTCAGCAAAGTAGTTTGGGCAATCATGCCGTTGCGGTAAAAGCACTGAACCGTCTTGTTTTTTTCGACAACAGCGTGCAGTTTCCTGAAGCGTTTCGCCTGCTGGCAGATAGCTATTATTCATTAAAGGAATACAGCAATGCGGTCTATTACTACGATCTGGCAATCACACAGTCAGAAAGTGATTCGCTGAAGGCAGAGCTAACCTTGTCGAAAGCCTCATGCAGAATTCACGAAGGTGGATTTCGCGAAGCACAGGTGGATTTGCTGTCTTTCACGGGAACACTCAACAAATGTCAGCAGTGGCAATTCGAGATGCTTTCAGCCATTGTGGCTTTTCACCTGGGGCAATATGAAGAGGCAAGGAATCTTTTGTTACAATGCTCAGAGGAACTGAATGGTGATGCACTTCCCCTTATAGAATCAGGGTTTGAGCGTTTGTCCTATCTGGAGAAACGATACAATCCCCGGTTTGCGCGGGTTATGAGCATGGTGATTCCCGGATCCGGGCAGATGGTTGCCGGTGATTACAGAAACGGAGTCAACTCTTTTCTGCTGGTGGTGGGCTTCATTGCCGCCGGGGTTGGTATTTCTGCATCCGTTACTTTTTTCGATGCTGCACTGATCATTTTTCCCTGGTTTCAGCGCTATTATATGGGAGGGTACCAGAAAGCCTATACCATTGCTATGGAGAAACAGCTGAAAGAGAAGAACAAGGTTCTTGCGGGGCTGGTAAATGCACTTCAACAACCAAATTGCGAATGAAACAAAATGTGATTGATCCTGTTCTGCATTGCCTGCAGTTGTTCACAGTACTTTTATTCCCGGTCATTCTGCAGGCCGCACCACAACTTCAGGCTGATTCAGGGCCCTCAGAAGCAATCTATCTGAACACCCAGCATTACGCTTTCCGTGTGGCCGATTCACTGATCAGGCAGCATGAAAGTCGGTTCAAGGATGATCCTGAGTTTGAACTGGCTGTCATTCATTATTACTGGACGAGAATGATAGCCGGAAACACATCCATGAATTGTCTTGAAAAGATAAACAGCCGGATCAATGCGTTTAAGGATCGAAACCCTTCAACCGCAAACACAGATTCCGATAAACAATTATTTCTGATGACATCGGTACTGGCATTCGGGGCAAGGGTTGATCTGCACAACAATGCCTACTTTGCCGCACTGAATGACCTGAAGAAGTACAATACCGTGCTGAAAAAGACCTTCGGGCGTGAGAAAATGCATCCTCCTTTCTACCTTACATCCGGCCTGTATTATTATTTCTCAGCCTATGCAACCGAGAAACTTCCGTTTGTTACGGTATTTTCCGGTGAAAAAACCCTGGAAGATATGAAGAAAGGGATCGCTTTTCTGAAAATAGCTACCGGATCAGATAACCGGATGGTAAGTACCGAAGCCAGGTATTTCTTAATGAAAATATCCTTTGACCTGCAGAACAACCCGCAGGAGGCCGCCAGATATTGTCAGCTGCTGATCAGCGATTACCCGGAGAACCTTCTCTACCGCTATTATATGGTATGCATCAACCTGGCGCTCCATCAGGAGCAGCGTGCAGCGGCATTGATCGTTCAGCTCTCTGAGCTGGCCGGGGCTAACGGAAACCTCACGGCAGCTGAAAAGGAACACTATGTTAAACTGGCTGCTGATGAGATGAAAAAGTATAAAAAGAAGAAGTCCTGAATCTTTTCTAATCGTACAATTATCGGAAATAATCCCATGATTTCTGTTTCAGGTGGTTACCCATTGTTGTCTTTCATTGATGAATTCACCTACAGCTGAAGTCAGGGATATAAGGGTTGATGAGATACAGTTTATGAAGCTAAACATTTGTTTATAAGGAAGATGCATAATAATACAACCATCTTTGCAAAACAGGAATCAGTGAAAACTACCGATGATTTAAAATTTCTTTACAAAATACCTACGAATACTTATGTTTGTTGAACTTTATTGCCCTATATTTGTACTTACAACTCAAGCTATTGTTGCTTTTCAAACCCGCAATACTGAGGAAACAGTTTTCTGGCCGTACATTCCGTGAACAGTATCTGATAAACAAGTTAATCTGATAAATCAACCATTGTTAAACAAAAACCAATCAACATGAAAAAAATCGTTGTTACGCTTTTTGCAGCCTTTCTGGCATTCAATCTTTCAGCTCAGGACAACTTGCTCACAAAAGGTGAAAAAGTTCTGAATCTGGGTATCGGACTTGGAAGTACATTGTACTCAGGATCTGGTTATTCTTCAAGTGTACCCCCGATTTCTGCTTCTTTTGAGGTAGGTGTGAAAGATGATGTTCTTGACATCGGATCCATTGGGGTTGGAGGCTATGTAGGATATGCTGCCAACAAATGGGAGTATACCTATTTTGGTGGTAACTGGGGTTACAAATACACCAACTTCATCATTGGCGCCAGGGGATCTTTCCATTATCCGCTGATTGAGAAGCTTGACACTTACACCGGGCTTATGATTGGTATGAATATCGTTTCAGCCAAGGAATTCGGTGATATTGATCCGTTGTACAACTACAGTGCTTCAAGCAGTGGCCTTATCTGGTCATGGTATGCCGGTGGCCGTTACTACTTCTCTGATAAATTTGCCGCTATGGCAGAAATCGGATACGGTATTGCATGGCTGAACCTCGGTGTGGCTG
>CALMDN010000152.1 GCA_937864935.1 uncultured Bacteroidales bacterium | reverse complement strand
CAGCGGAAACTTTAAAGACATGGTGTTCAAACCAGGTAACCCCGATGTAATTTACGCCATGTCGAACGGAACCTACTTTAAATCGACCGACAACGGTGAAACCTTTGTTCAGGGAGCCACCGGTCTGATCAATGGCAGCCGCGGAGCACTGGCGGTATCTCCGGCCAATCCCGAAGTGGTGTATGCCTTTCTTACCAACGATGACTCCTTTAAAGGACTTTACAGATCGGATGATGGTGGTGACAGCTTTATGGTGATGTCGACCTCACCCAACATCATGAGCTGGGACTGCAGCGGTGGCAGCGGCGGTCAGGCCTGGTACGACCTCGATATGGCTGCCGACCCCACCAACCCTGACATTATTTATGGCGGTGGTGTCAATTGCTTTAAATCAACCAATGGCGGTTCAAGCTGGAGCATCCGTTCCCACTGGTACGGTGGCTGCAATGTACAATCTGTTCACGCCGACCTGCATGTTCTTGAATACTCTCCGCTGACCGGCAGGCTTTTTGCCGGCAACGACGGCGGACTTTACTGGACCGAAAACGGAGGGGTAAACTGGACAGAAGTCAGCAACGGACTGGTAATCAGCCAGGCTTACAAGATCGGACAGAGTGCCACCAACCGCAACCTCGTGATCAACGGCTATCAGGACAACGGCACCTCCACCTTTACCGGTACCGACTGGGTTGCCGTAGGTGGCGGCGACGGTATGGAATGTGCCTTTGATCCCACCAACGACCTCTACAGCTATTCAACAGTATATTATGGTGCCATCAACCGCATCTACAACAATTCAGCACAGGGACAGATCGCCGGCGAAGGATCCAACGGCATTACCGAAAGCGGTGCCTGGGTAACACCTTTCATCATCGACCACAACGATGGCAACATCATGTTCATCGGTTACAAAAACATCTGGCGCAGTACCAACATCAAGGCATCGAACCCCGGTTCGGTGAGCTGGACCAAAATCTCTGACATCAACACCGCCAACCTGTCGGTGCTTGCCCAGTCGAGGGCCAATACCGATATCCTGTATGCCGCCTCAGGCAACAAACTCTATCGTGCCGACAAGGTGAAGGCTGCCTCAGTAAGCTGGATAACGCTTACAGCCAACCTGCCTTCCGGCAATACCATCACCGCTATTGAAACCAGCCATACCGATGAGAATGTGGTATTTATCGTGCAACAGAACGTAGTTTACCGTTCTGCCGACCGGGGCATCACATGGACAGAACTCACCGGTTCGCTGCCCGATGTGCAGATGAGCACCATCGCCAATTACCGCAGGAGTCCCGAAGGGCTTTATCTTGGCACCGACATCGGCATTTTCTACCGCGACCTGTCGATGAACGACTGGATTCTCTTCTCAGCCGGTTTCCCGGCATCAGCACGTGTTACCGAACTTGAGATCTACTACGACAACGACAATGCTGAAAACGACATCCTGAGGGCGGGCACCTATGGACGCGGATTGTGGGAATCACCGCTCTATTTCAACACCCCTGCGGCCGACTTTGAAGCCGACAAAACCATTGTACCTGTTGGCTGCCCGGTAAACTTCACCGACAAATCTTCAGGTATACCTTTCAGCTGGAGCTGGACATTCGAAGGCGCCGATGTTGCCACTTCGGGTGAACAGAACCCCGCAGGCATCACCTGGAGCACTCCCGGCACCTATATGGTCAGCCTCGAGGCATCAAACCCCGCCGGTACAGATACCGAAACCAAACAGGCATACATCGTCATCAGCGACACCCTCTTGCCGGTGGTTGATTTCTCAGCCGATAACCGGATATTCTGCTCCGGACCCGAAACAGTGATTTTTACCGATCATTCTGAGTATTGCCCTAACGCCTGGAACTGGTCGTTCAGCCCGGATGATGTTATCTTCGTAAACGGCACCACGGCAAACTCTCAGAATCCCGAAGTTACCTTCAACAGCGACCTCAATTATACCGTTACCCTGACCACCACCAACATCAACGGCTCGCGCACCCTTGTGCGGGAAAATTACATCGTTTTCGGTGGTTCACCCCTGCCGTTTACCGAAAACTGGGAATCGGCCAGCCTGAGTGCCAACGGGTGGGAAGTAGTGAATCCCGACAACAAGAAGACCTGGGAGTTTGCACCGGTACAGGGCAATCAGCCCGGTAACAATGCCATCAAAATGGATTATTTCTCCTACAACGTTGCCCCCGGGCCCCGCGATCAGCTGATTTCACCGCCGATCAACCTGAGCGGATACAACAGCGCCTTCCTTACCTTTGAGCATGCCTATTGCAGACGTTATGAGCAGATCACCGATTCTCTGGTCATCCTGGTATCGGAAGACTGCGGAACCACCTGGAGCAGGGTTTTCGCGGTGGGTGAAGACGGCACAGGCAATTTCCAGACACACCCCGTGGATATCACCGCTTTCGCCCCTGAAACCAGTGCCGACTGGTGCGGTGCAGCAGGTAACCCGGGCTGCTTCCTGATCGATCTGAGCAACTGGGCCGGCAAAAGCAATATAAAGGTTATGTTCGAATCGTTACACCGCCGCGGAAACGGGTTGTATCTCGACAACATCAGCATCACCGATCTGGTGGG
>CALMDN010000151.1 GCA_937864935.1 uncultured Bacteroidales bacterium | reverse complement strand
ACCAGGAAATATTTCACGGAAAACCAGGAAAAGATGGCCCGGTATGCGAAAGCGCTGTCACACCCCGTCAGGATCTTCATCCTGGATTTTCTGGCTGAAAATACGCACAAGTGTTGTTACAGTGGCGATATGGCCGAAGAGTTGCCCATCGCCCGCTCTACCTTGTCAGAACATCTGAATGAATTAAAAAAAGCAGGGTTGATACAGGGCGAAATCAATCCCCCTTATATCAAATACTGCATCAATAACGAGAATTGGGAAGAAGCAAAAAAACTGTTTCGACCGTTCTTTGAGCGAAAAGTGGTGAAAAGAGTATGCGATTAAATGATCATCTTATGGAAATAAAAATTCTGGGGCCCGGATGCCCGAAATGTAAAACGCTGGATAAACTTACCCGTGAAGTGATTGAACATAACGGGATTGATGCGACGGTCACGAAAGTGGAAGACATCATGGAAATCATGAAGTATGGCGTCATGTCAACGCCTGCGCTGGTGGTGGATGGCCAGGTCCTGGTCAGGGGGCGTGTTCCTTCATCGGATGAACTCAAAAAAATATTAACATCAAAATAAACCTGCTCTATGAAAAAATTCATTCCATTCATGCTCCTTCTGGCCTTATTCACAGGTAGTTATGCCTGCAACGGCCCTGCATCCTCCTCTCCGGCCGGCAATGCAGCGGTGACTGCCGGTAAAAAAGTGGAGGTATATTATTTCCATTTTACCCGTCGGTGCATGACCTGCCAGAATGTGGAAAATGTTTCGAAAAAAGCCGTTGAAACCTTGTATCCCGAACAGGTAAAAAAGGGTGATATCGTCTTTAAAAGCGTTAACCTGGAAGAAAAAGAGGGAGAGATCCTCGGAATAAAATACAAGATCGAAGGCCAAACCCTGATCGTCATCTCGGGTACTAACAGGATTGATCTTACGGATAAAGGCTTTTTGTATGCCAATAATAACCCCGAAAAACTCACCGCTGAAATTAAAAAAGCCGTGGACGGGATGATGAAATGATGCGCTGATCAACTGGTTTATGGAAGTACTCGAAAATATTCTCGCCAACTCCCAGTACGCGGCTGTCACCGCGTTCATCCTTGGGTTAATGACCGCCATCAGCCCCTGCCCGCTGGCGACAAATATCACGGCCATCGGTTTTATCAGCCGTGACATCGAAAACCGCCGCAGGGTCTTTCTGAAAGGACTGGTCTATACGCTCGGAAGAGCCATCACCTACACGGGCCTCGGTGTGCTGCTCTATCTCGGGGCCAGTAAAATGGAAATCACCAACCTCTTCCAGGGGTGGGGTGAAAAACTACTGGGGCCGCTGCTCATCCTGATCGGACTCCTCATGCTTGATTTCATCAAACTAAGGTTGCCGGGTTTTTCAAATCTGACTGAAAAGATGGGCGAACAGAGTCGTCGAACATATGGGGGAACTCTTTTGCTGGGGATCATCTTTGCAATGGCTTTCTGCCCGTACAGCGGTGTGCTGTACTTCGTGATGCTGATCCCCATGACGATCGCAAGCGCCAGCGGGCTCTACCTGCCGGCCATTTTCGCCGTTGCTACCGGCCTGCCGGTTATCTTGTTCGCCTGGCTGCTGGCCTATGCCATCGGAAATGTGGGTAAATTCTACGACCGCATTAAAACATTCGAGCTTTGGTTCCGCCGGCTGGTGGCTGTTTTGTTCATCGCTGTCGGGATTTATTACGTTGTTATTTTCTTCGTAAAATGATGAATGAGTTGTTCGGAAATAAAGGGTTCGAAAGCAACGGCATCCTCCACCTGGTACCACGCGATGCCTATGAACTGTGCATGAAAGGAGCCGTGCTCATGGACGTGCGCGAAGAATACATGAACCGCTATAAAATGTTTGATGTTCCCGAGGTCATTTACTGTCCCCTGAGCATCCTCGAAGAAAATGTGGAAAATCTCCCGGCCGGTAAACCTTTGATTTTTGCCGACGCTGCCGGCCTGCACAGTAAAGAGGCAGCGCTGTTACTCATCGGAAAAGGACTGGGACAATACATCGCCAACCTGGCCGGCGGACTCGTGGAGTGGGAACACGATGGCCTGCCGCTGATCATCGATAAAAGCGAAAAACTCAGCGGAGCCTGCATGTGCCAGCTCAAGCCCCGGGATAAAAAATAATTTTTTACTTCGCTCTTCGGATTTCTACGAAATACTAATTATGGAAAAACAGAAGGGCCATACGGTCTTTAAAATTTAATCTATGTCAGAAAAAATGAAACCTGGTTTTATCATGTGTGTTTGCACCGGTAAATGTCCCGGGTTTTCGAAAATGGATATCTGGGACTTCATCAACAGGGTAAGAATCGAATTGCCGGTGGAATACGGGTTTATACACCCACAACTATGTGAAGAAGACGGAGACCGGTTTTTAGCGGATTTTCTGAAATCGCACCGGAAAGTCATCATCGGAGGTTGTGCCCCCAACATGCAATACAAAATGTTCAGGGACGCTTTTGCGGAAGCCGGTCTTGACATAAAAACGGATCTGGTCCCCATTGATGTACGCGACATGACAACCGATCAGGCCGTTGAAAAAGTCAATGCCGCCCTTGAAAAAATGGAGGAGGCGAAATGAGCGAAACAACTTTCATGGGAGTCGAACGGGAAAAAATCGACTGGAAACCGGTCATCGATTATGCAAAGTGCAATTTCTGCATGGAATGTGCGAAATTCTGTCCCCACCGGGTGTTTGAGATCCGGGAAAACGAAGAGATCAAATTGATTGTCAAAAACCCTTTTAACTGCGTTGTTTTCTGCAGGGCCTGTTCAAAAACCTGCGGACCCGACGCCCTGTCGTTCCCCGATAAAAATGAAACATCGCAAATGATAAGAGAAATCAGGAAGGAGGCAGAAAACAATGGTTGAAAAGTATGCGGTGCTCCCCTGCAACGGGTTGGACAAATGCGCAGGGGTTATTTCAAGGGAAATCGCTTTGAGATTATGCGGTGAAGCCGGCCATGAGATCATTTGTCCGGTGTTTTCCAGGATCGCGGAAGTCAAATATCGGAAAATAATCAGCGAGCACCCGTTGTTCGTCATCGATGGCTGCCCTACACGATGCGCCAGCAAGCTTGCGGTGGAAAAGAATTTTAAAATTTCCAACAAGATTACCGTCACGGAAGAAGCTAAAAAATCCGGGATTGAATTAAATGATACGCTGCAGCTCCGGGAAAAGGAACAAGCCCTGATCGGGATCATCCTGAATGACCTGATGAATACCGGGAATAAGGTCACTCAGACGATTGAAGAGACAGGTGTTTCATGCCATTTTGATTACGAGACTTTTCAAAAAGGGAAATTTCTTTTCAGAGTACCTGTGAACAAGGAAATCTTCTTTAATGAAAATGATTGTTGGGCCTACGTTTCCGGTAACAGGGCCAGAATCGGTGTCACCGATTTTGTGCAGCAAAACCTGTCGGATATCCTGTTTTTCACTCCTCCCGAAATGGGTGCGGAAATAGATCAGTTCGGAGAAGCCGGCGAAATCGAATCATCAAAATCCGTTTTTGAACTGATCACTCCGGTAAGCGGGAAAGTCATAGCTGTCAACGAAGCCCTGATCCAAAAACCGGAACTGATCAACGAAAACCCTTACGAACTGGGATGGATAGCAGACCTGGAATTGACCGCTTTCGAGAACGATAAAGAATTGCTGATTGGTTTTGACAAGTATTTTGAAATAATGAAAAGAAAGGTGAATGATCTCAATGGATAGCAAAGTGAAAGTTATTCCCTGCAGCGGAATCGGAAAAGTTTATGGTCTCATGGCCAGGGAAGCTGCGCTGAAAACCGTCCATGAATTATGTCCGGAAAAATCAGAACCGGTCTGTCTCGCCTGGATAGTGACCGGTGATCAGGAAGTCAAGGACAAGATCGAAGGCCGTGATTGTATCACCGTGGATGGTTGTCCCAAAATGTGTGCCTCAAAAAATGTCTCAGATGCGGGAGGCATCGTAGTGGAAGAGATCAAAGTACTGGACACCGTTAAAGAACATAAAGGGGAAAAGTTCGGTTCAGCTTCGCAACTTGATGGTTGCGGGGAAATAGTAGTCAGCGAAATCGCATCGAAGATCGCTGATAGAATAAATCAAGAAAAGTAAGAAGGAGTAGTGATGGCGGAATTTAAAGTAGGCGTTATTTCATGCAGCGGAGAGGAATGTCTCGGAGGAACTATTTCCAGGCTGGCAACAAGAAAGGTGCTGGACGAGCTGAAAATGGTTGAACCGGTCACCCTGTGCTTGCCGCTGTATCTTGCAGGTGGCAAGGAAGAAAGGAACTTTGCCAGGGTGTACCCGGTGATAACAGTTGATGGTTGTCATAAATGCTGTGCTAAAAGGAGTACGGAAAAATACAGCGGAAAGGTAAGCGGGTCTGTTGACGTTTCGGAAATCATCGGGGAAGAAAATGCCTTGGATAGAAAGACTGTCAGGAACAAAGACCTTACAGCAGAGCACACCCGGATGATCGACCGGGTAGCCGGTGAGATCGTGAAAATGATCGGGAATATCAGTCCGGATGCTTATTCCGGGAAGACATTCCACGGATGCGGCTGCAACGGGGAGTGAATAATGGTCTCCTCTGAACAAAACGTTTCGGGAAACGATGAACGCTTCTGAAAAAAGAAAACCAATATCAGCGATCCTTAACATCGCTTTTCTCGGGCTGGGCCTCGTGATCCTGGTCTTGTTGTTCGTTTTCAAAGGCAGTTTGAATACCGTTGTTTCAAAAACCATCAAAGCACAGGCCGGTGAAGACCTTCAAAACCATGTTGCCATGTACGTTGATTCGGCGTTTAATTACCGAAAGAACGGAGAAGACTTCCGGATAACATTCCTTGAATTTGGCGCTAAAGGTTGCAGCGCTTGCAAAATGATGGAAAAGGAGATGGAAAAAGTAAAAAACAATCATCCGGGTGAAGTCAGGGTGACTTTTATCAATGTTTTGCTGCCTTCCGGTCAGGATCTGATGAAATACTTCGGAATTGCCTCCATCCCGACACAGGTGCTTTTAAACGATGCCGGTCATGAGGTTTTCAGGCATACCGGCTATTTTTCATCAGAAGATCTGGATAAAGAGTTTTCAAAAATCAACCCATAAAGTAATTGTATGAAGAAGTTCCATCTGCTTTGGATCCTTACCGCATTTCTCCTTTGGTCCTGCACTGAAAAAGATAATACCCGTCCCTCCGAAGAAATAAAAATTATCAGCCTGACAGCTTCGGAAAATCCCGTCAAAGCCTGGGATACGGCGGTGATCACGGTAGAAGCTACCGGCGACAACCTCCAATACAATTGGGAAGCAAACCACGGAAATTTCAGGGGAGGCGGTAAACAAATCAGGTATGGCGCAGGTGAATGTTGTGTCGGTCTCAACACGATCACCTGCAGAGTTTCTAATAGCTCGGGCGAAGTATCCGATACCATTATGATCCGTGTTACATCCTATTTTGATCCAAAGAACAAATAGTACATGCTGAAAATCAACGCATTTCTGATCAGCTCATCGTTGCTGTTTTTTATTATCGCTGATAAAACCTCCGCTCAATGTTGTTCTTCGGGAAATCCGTTTATCAGCGATGCAGAGCATCCTGCCCTGCAATCACAGGTGCTGACCTCTTCTCTGACGTACCGTTATAGCCATTCTTCCCAATACTTTTCCGGGGATTCACGATTTTCTGATCTCCCGTTCAAGGAAACTTCTTATAGCAATTACGCGGATTTGCAGATAGGATATGGCATCACCAACTGGTTGACTTTACAAGCCGGCGTAGGTTACTTTTTCAATAAAACCCTGACTACAGCCGGACTGGATCCTTACAAGGGTTTTGGATTAGGTGATGCGGAACTGTCTTTGAAATTCAATGCTTATACAAATCCTGAAAAAAGATTTTCAATCTCACCTTCACTGGGGGTGAAACTCCCCATCGGTGTGTTTGATCAGGAAGCAGATCATGTACAATTACCCATTACGGTTCAGCCATCATCGGGAAGCTTTAAATACACCGGGAATGTGTTTATTTCAAAAGGCATCGGCAAAAAAATGGCTGTTGCTGCTTTCCTTGCCTATGAATATTCACAACTCATTGAGTCGGACAATTTCTTTTATAAGTACGGTGATCAATGGATTGGCGCCGTTTACTTCAACTTTCAGGCAGGAAAACGGCTGGGGGCAGATATTCAGTTCCGGAATGAATACAGGGCCAAATCAACCCGTGAACATAACGAAATAGTAGATGCTACGGGCTACAACGTGATCTTCTTCACCCCTCAGTTGACCTGGGCTTTTAAACACAACTGGTATCTTTCAGCGTACTCCGACATCCCCATATACAAATACTACAACGGGATCCAGATGTCATTCGGGTATTCCTTTTCAGCCCGTTTGACAAAAAAGATCGATTTCATTGCTTTGAAAGCATACCAAAAATCAAAAAATTATGACGTATTATTACGTCAATAAAAATTATAACGTATATTTGCGTCAAATTAAATCCAAAAGCCATGAAGAAATTTTTTGTTTTGCTGTTGTTCCTGTCATTCCTGCCAGGTACACTTTCCCTCTCAGCACAGACATCACAGGAATTGTCAAAAGCCCAAAAGTCGGGTAAAACGGTTTTCCTGGTTGCATACACCACGAAAGGTGCTGAACTTGATAAGGCGGTTGCTATTGCAAAATCAGCTAATCAAAAAGCCCCGTCCGCGACAACCGTTGTGACCATGAATGCAAGCGATGCCGGCAATAAAGATCTTGTCACAAAATTCAGAATAAGTGGCGCTCCTTTACCCTTGATCCTGGTTTTGGATAAGAATGGAACAGCAGCAGGCGGGGTCATCTTAAAAGAGGCCACTGCAGAGAAACTGGTCGATATGATCCCTTCACAAAAATCTTCTGAACTCCTGAAAGGGTTGGCAGATGGAAAATCAGTATATATAGTGGTTTACAAAGAAAGCATGGCTTCAAAAAAAGAAATCATGAATAACTGTGCCACGGCCTGTACCAAAATGAAGAACACCAGTATAACTATTCAGGTCAACGCTGATGACAAGAAGGAAACCAAACTGTTACGTACTTTAAAGTACGATAATACGGCAACTCAACCTGTCACCTATGTGGTGAATTCCTCGGGTCAGTTGACAGATACATATAATGGCATGACCAATGTGAACAGCCTGATAGGTTCAGCACAAAAACTGATTAAAAGCTCCTGTTGCCCGGGAGGTTCAAAAAACGGTGTTTGTAAATAATCCCTATAATTATGACACTTTTTAAACTGGTTTTTATCGAACTCTGGAAACGAAAATCTCAGCTGATTACCGGGCTTCTGGCCATTACTCTTGGAATTGCGGTCATCGTGGGCATACAAAGCGTTGCCGTTGTTTCTGAGCAAAACGTAGCAAAAAACCTCGATAATCTTGGGGCAAATATTCTGATTCTTCCACAAGCTGCAAGCATAGACGATTATTACACGGCCGATATTGATGCCCCAACGTTGCCAATGGATTATGTCGAGAAGATTCTGACTTCTACCAT
>CALMDN010000150.1 GCA_937864935.1 uncultured Bacteroidales bacterium | reverse complement strand
CACTGCGCTTGTTATAGCAGAACAGGGAGGAGTTGAACAAGCGGCTGACCAGGTGTTGTATTGTGAATTAATCACGCCTGAGGGACAGCTTATAGCTGCAGGTAAGTTCCCGGTTCTCAGCAACTACAGTGAGGGAAGCATAGGAATTCCCGATGAAACTGTTTCCGGCTGTTATTACCTCAAAACATACACCCGCAGCATGAGGAACTGTGATGTTTCGGGTTATGGCTACCGCATGATCAGCATTGTTAACCCACTCAAGCCGGAAACCCTTCAGCCAGGCCGGTCTGCCGGAAACGAAAAGCTTCCGGTTGCGGAATCTGACAGCATCTTGCTGATTAACAGTGGCCTGATTGCTTTAAAATCCCGTTACCGGGCAGGGGAGGAGGTGGCATTTTCTGTCAGCGACAGCCTCCTGAAGCATGTTCAATATCCGGTAATGCTGAGTGTTGTGCCTGCCGGCACGTTCATGAATCACAGAGCACCTGCCGGCAAACCAGCTGCAGGGTTAGTGTATGATCCCTATCATCAGGAAACTCAGGGCCTCTCCCTGTCGGGAAGGGTGGTGATTCAGGATGGCAGTCAGCCGGCCGGTAACCTGAAGGTTTTCCTTTCTGTGATTGGTACAAGAGACATGATGAATGTGGTTACCGATTCATCGGGCAGGTTCTGTTTTACCCTGCCCGCTTTGACCGGAACCCACGATATTTTTCTGAGTGCTGAGGAGGTGAGCGAATCAAGAACCAGCATATTGATTGACAATGACTTCTGCACCCGGCCTCTTGAGCTCCCCTTTCCGGAATTTTCGCTGAGTGCAGCAGAAGAGAAGGCAGCACTTAAACTGGCTGCGCATAAGGTTATGGCAGATTTCTTTACCGATACCCTACAGCTTGCCCTGCCGCTGGCCGGAAGCAGCAACAAGCCTTTCTACGGAGAGGTTTCGGATGTAATTTCGCTGAATGATTATATTGCCCTCCCTTCCATAGAAGAGTACTTAAACGAACTCAGCCCGGTGGTTAAAGTCAGAAAAGTGAACGGAAAAAAGAAATTCAGGTTTATCTCATCCAATCCTGAAATGTCGTTGTTCAGTCCGCTGGTGATGATTGATTTCGTCGCGCTTGATAACCTTCAGCCATTGTTGGCAGTATCGCCGGCCGAAATCGAACGGATTGAACTGGTTAATTCGGTTTATATCAAAGGAAACATAACCTATGGAGGCATTGTCAACCTGATTTCCAGAAAACAGAACTTTGCCGGCATTGACCTTCCGTCATCAGGTACATTCCTGAGTTACAGATTCTTCGAGCCGGAGAAACCGCTTCCTCCGGAAAAGCCAGCTGGTCCGGGGAATCCTGACATCAGGAATACCCTATTCAGTCATACCTTTTCTACAAAGGAAAAAGAAGAAAAACCTGCCGGTACTTTTGTGGCTCCCTCAGCGCCGGGTGAATACCTGATTGTTTTACAGGGTGTTGATCAAACAGGCAAGGAGTTCAGGGCTTTGGAGAAGTTTGTGGTAACCAGCCTGAACTGATTATTGTTTAACAAAGACATCATCTGTTAATTGTATTAACAGAAAAGTAAGTACGCTGGGTGATTCAAAGAATCAAATAAAATAATACAGATGTTCTCTTTGCCAATACTTAAAGGATTAAAATAATATTCCGGAAGTGATAGGGATATAATCTATTTTAATTGTCTTTATATAAACGGTATTTTATGAAAAAGATATTATTTACCCTTGGTATGCTGGCATTTGTATCAGTAGGTTATTCTCAGGGCTGTCTGCCGGATGGCATCAGTTTTACCACACAGCAACAGATTGACAACTTTCATATTGATTTTCCTGAATGCACTGAAATTATTGGCGATGTTGAGATCAACAGCTGGGGGATCACCAACCTTAACGGTTTGAGTGGGATCACTGCAATCGGCGGATCTCTGGATATCCATAACTCAGGATTCCCGGTATTTGATATTTCCGGGCTGAACAGCCTTACTTCTGTGGGAGGTAACCTCATTATCCGGAACGATTATCTGAAAAACCTGACCGGCCTTAACAACCTCACGACCATCGGTGGAGACCTGCAAATAGGAGCATATTATGAACCTGGAAACCACAGACTTACCACATTTTCCGGACTCGATGGCCTCAGCAGCATCGGAGGTAATCTCAAAGTATATTCCAATCCGGTTCTTTCCGGGTTTCAGGGCCTCGGTAACCTGACTATGATCGGAGGGAGTGTTGAGATAATAGACAATGAGTTGTTAAATCACATCTCAGACTTGTCAAACCTGTCATATATTGGTGGTACTTTAACCATTAAATTCAATACAAAGCTGAGCAGCCTTGCGGGTCTTGAATCTCTGGAGTTTCTGGGTGGCAGCCTTTATCTTGAATCCAATTCAATGCTTTCAGACATCGGAGCCCTTCAGAATTTATCATCCATCGGAGGGAATGTTTTTCTGACATACATTGCCATAAACAGCCTGAACGGGCTGAACGGCATTGCCAGCATCCCCGGTTTTCTATACATAGATAGCAACGAAGATCTGTTGTCCCTGGAAGGATTCAATAACCTTACATCAACGGGAGGAGATGTCCATATTAACAACAATGCCAGTCTGATCAATACCGGAGGAGTTCCTCATCTTGCTTCAATCGGCGGCGCATTGAGTATTGCCGGGAATCAATCACTTGAAAGTATTTCAGGGTTAAGCAGTCTCACCTCCATCAATGGCGACATGTATATTGGCCATAACCCGGCACTGACCAGTCTGTATGGCCTGGATAACATCAGTTCAGGATCTGTTGTAAACCTTTCGATCCTTGAGAACAGTTCCTTGACTGTATGCAATATTGCCAGTGTTTGCGCTGTTCTTCCGGACCCATCCGGAACTGTTTCCATTTTCAACAATGATACAGGTTGCAATTCGCCTGTTGAAGTAGCAGATGCCTGCGGAATATCATTGCCTTGCCCTGTTGCCAGTAACCTGTATTTCCTGACACAGGCTGAGATTGACAGTTTTTCGGTAAATTTCCCGCAATGCAGTCATGTTCAGGGGGATGTCAGAATTTGTGGTAACGATATTAACGATCTTCATGGATTGAGTCAGATAACAACCATTGGAGGCAACCTGTTTATCGGAGAATGGATGTTTGGTGGAAATCCTTTACTGACTGAGCTGGAGGGGCTGAATAACCTTGAATCTATCGGAGGTTATCTATGGGTAGAGTCCAACAATTTACTCTTTGATTTTACAGGATTGAATAAATTGTCCTCCGTTAAACTCGGACTAAGTGTAATCAACAACCAATCCCTTGTCAGTTTATCCGGATTGGAAAAACTTACTGTGATTCCGGGTGATCTGAATATTTTTGAAAACCACTTCCTGCTGAGTATGCAAGGGCTTGAGAATGTGAAGTCAGTTTCGGGCGATGTTGACATCAACGGAAATACTTTGCTTACCATTTTGACAGGGCTTGATAGCCTGACTACCATATCAGGGGATCTGGGGATTTCCAATTGCCCGAACCTTGCAAACCTTACAGGTCTTGAAAACCTGACGTCGGTAGGTGGAACCATCCGGTTTTATGACAACCAGTCATTGAGCAGCCTCAAAGGGCTTGAAAGTCTGAAAAATGCAGGTTACGGAATGTGGCTTGGGCCTCTTGTACAACTGTCAGATATATCAGCATTGAGTAATTTAACCGATGCTGGTTATTTAACCTGCATTGGGAGCCCGCTGCTGGGATCTCTTTCAGCATTCGCAAACTTAAGCTCTGTTGATGGCATCACCCTTTCAAGCTGCAATCTCCTGGCCGATCTGCATGGATTGCATAACCTGACTTCGATCAACGGAAATCTGGAAATTTATTACAACAACGGACTTACCGGCATTGCTGCCCTGGACGGTGTGACTTCGGTTAACGGTTATATCAACCTTTATGAAAATCCCCTGCTCAGCAGCCTGGCAGGACTGGATCATGTCAGTGCCGGGTCGGTCACTGGTTTAAACATTTATCAGAATGCCTCTTTGTCGATGTGTGAAGTGCAAAGCGTCTGTGATTATCTTGGGATACCGGGAAACAATGCAGTCATTCACGACAACGCCGGCCGTTGCAACAGCAGGCAACAGATCATGGAGGCTTGTACCACGGGGCTTCAGGAGATTCAAGAAAATGGCAGACTCACGATTTCACCGAATCCGTCCAATGGGTTGGTTTTTGTTGAAATGACAGGAATGCCCTCAGAATATCTTCTTTCTGTTTCAGACAAAAATGGTCGCCAGGTATTCAGTAAGACGATCAATGGTCAATCAGCAACCATTGATATTGGCAGTTTCCCGGCGGGTTTGTACTTTATGAAAGTAACCGGTGACAAAACCTTCTCTGTAGCGAAACTCGTTAAGTTATAACAGCAGAGTGAATAAATAAAAAAGCCGGGGAAACCCGGCTTTTTTATCGTTGAAGAATGGCTATTTTTTCTTTCCCCATTTAATCAGTACAGCCTGCACATCTTTGAATTTGATGGGCTTCGGCAGGTAATCGACCATTCCGGCGTTGATGTACCTTTCGCGGTCACCCGGCATGGCGTTGGCGGTAATGGCGATGATCTTGGGCCGTTCGTGTTCGGGGAATTTCTCGCAGATAATCTTGGTTGCTTCCATACCGTTCATCACCGGCATCTGGATATCCATGAGGATGATGTCGTATTTTTTGCGGTCGAGCATTTCCAGTACTTTGCGTCCGTTTTCAACAGCATCGATCTTGTAACCCATTTTGCTGAGCAGGGTAATTACAAGGTCCTGATTGGTGATGTTGTCTTCAGCCAGCAGGATGCGCATCGGCAGTTTTGCCGAGAGGTTTTTGTCGATGTTGTGATCGGCAAGGTTGCTGCGTTTGCTTCTTGATTCTGCAATCACGCGGAGCACTTCTTCGAAGAGTTCGGCCAGCTTGATGGGTTTCGACAGCTGTGAATCGAAGATGTCGGCTGGCAGTCTGGCAATTTTCCCCAGCGATGTAAGCATAATCATCGGCACATCGCCTTTGAAGGGGAGCGCTTTGATGGCCCTGCCGAGTTCCAGACCGTCCATGGTGGGCATCTGCATATCGATCACGGCGAGGTCGAATGGTTCTTCATCCTCTTCAATCAATGCCAGTGCTTCAGGTCCCGATTTAGCCGTGATGGGAATCATACCCCACGATTCAAACTGCAGGGTGAAAATATGGCGATTGGTTTCGTTGTCGTCAACAATCAGTACACGGCTGCTCTTGAGTTCAGGAATCTGACCACGAACATAGAGTTTGGTTTTGCCGATGCCTGAGGTGCGGAGTTTGATGGTGAAATTAAAGGTAGATCCTTTACCTACGGTACTTTCTACCCAGATACGTCCGCCCATCAGTTCAACCAGGTGCTTGGCAATGGCAAGGCCGAGGCCGGTACCGCCGTAGCGACGGGTGGTAGAACTGTCGGCCTGGGTAAAGGCTTCGAACAAAATGTCAATCTTGTCTTTGGCAATCCCGATGCCGCTATCCCTCACCGAGAACTGGAGTTCCTGATGTCCTTCGGTTTCGTTTATTTTTTCGATTGAGATGAAGATTTCTCCCTCTTCGGTGAATTTGATGGCATTGTTGATCAGGTTGATCAACACCTGACGCAGGCGGGTGATGTCGCCGATCAGGAAGGGAGAAACATCAGGCTGAATCAGGTAAAGCAGGTCAAGACCTTTTTCAATGGCTTTCTGAGCGAAAATATCCAGTGCATCTTCAATGCAGTTGCGAAGCTCAAACGGAGCTTCTTCAAGGGTCATTTTGCCCGACTCTATTTTCGAAAAGTCAAGGATGTCGTTGATGATGGTCATCAGGTTGTCAGCACTGAGCCTGAGCGTCTCAACGTAATTTTTCTGTTCTACAGTGAGGCTGGTATCAAGCAACAGACTCGTCATGCCGATCACGCCGTTCATCGGTGTCCTGATTTCATGACTCAT
>CALMDN010000149.1 GCA_937864935.1 uncultured Bacteroidales bacterium | reverse complement strand
AAATGACCGGGTTCTGGCCGGAAGAAGTGTTGCTGATGGTTAGGTCGTTTTCTTTACCAAAAAGGTGGCTTTTGTCACCACTGGTCAGGTAAACCGTCACTTTCCCGGGGGTGACCGGAGGTGTATCGGGATTCGTGTTGTCTTTTCCCTTGCAGCCTGAAAATGATGCCGGTCCGGCCAGCGCAAAAACAATGAAGTAGGGTATCAATTTGAAGGGCAGGTGTTTCTGAAAGTTCATCACAAAGTGTTTTGTTTGAGTACAAGGGTCGTATTAAAGTCACAGCAGAAGCCCTAAGCATCCGGCTTCTGCTGTGATATTCATTTTATTTACACTGATCAATATCCCGGATTCTGGGTCAGGAGCTCGTTTTTGTCAAGTTCAGACTGGGGAATGGGCCAAAGCAGGCCATTTTCCGTAAGGTTGTAACCAAACGGGGAGCCCTCCGGGCCGATGGCACTGTTGATCACTGCAATGGCCCTTCCGGTCCGTTTCAGGTCGTACCAGCGGTGGCCTTCAAAAGCAAGCTCCAGACGGCGTTCTTTTTCAATGGCCAGGCGCATGGCTTCCTGGGTTGAAGCGGTAGTATTCGGCAGATCAACCCGCGACCTGATCTGGTTGACCAGGGCAGCTGCACCTGTAACATCGCCTTGTTCATTGAGGGCTTCGGCTTTCAGCAGCAGAATATCTGCCAGACGAAGAATGATGTAGTTCTGCGGGCTGGGAGAAGAAATGTCGCGGTACTTATTGATGAAAGGATATTGCGTCTGCGGCCAGTTGGCATCGGACCACAGGCCGGTAACATCCAGAAATTCGATCGAGGCATTCTTGCGGATCATGTCGTTTTCGTCCTCAAATGCCTTCACCAGATCGTTGCTGGGGATATTGAATTTTTTCCAGTCGTTACCGCGGAACATGCTGGCGCCCCAGTTACCGCTGGAGCTGGTCCCTTCGTAGTTGATTTCAAAGATGGCTTCCGATGAATTTTCATTTTCGTTGTTCCAGAGCATATCGTATTCGGGCAAAAGGCTGTATCCTCCGTTAATCACAGCATCGCAATGCTCTATCACCTTTGCCCAGTTACGGGGTTCAGCGGCGGCATACACCTTGGCCAGCAGGGCATTGGCGGCACCTTTGGTGGCAAATCCTTTATCGGATTGTGTAACTTTAACATGGCTGATTGCAAACTCAAGATCGGAAATGATCTGGGCATAAACCTCTTCCTTTGTTGCCCTTTCGGGGAACAACTGAGGATAAATCTCAGGCAAAAGCTCAGCACTGACTGCCGTAACCTCCTTCAGCTGCAGTGGGATATCACCCCACAACTGCACGGCCTGAAAATACATCATTGCCCGGATAAACGAAGCTTCACCCTTGATTTCCAGTTTGCGCTGCTCACTGAGTGAAGGGTCGGGAACCTTTTCAACGTTGTTGATCACCACATTGGCGCGGCCGATGGTACCATACAGATAGGACCAGTCGCGGCTGACATTGCTGTTGGTGGCATCGAGGCGGTAATCGTCGATCTGGAAATTGGCCGGATTGTCGGCACCTGCATATGCATCATCCGACTGGGCATCGCCGTTTACAAAGTAATCGAGTTCCCAGTACTCATTTCTGAAATCGCTGTAGACCCCTGCCAGTGCAGCTTCGGCTTCATTGGCGGTTTTGTATAGGGTATCAGAAGTATTCTGAACATAGATGCCATTCCCCACCGGTTTCAGGTCAAGAAACTTCTCGCAGGAGGTGAACAGCAGCACCAGCATGGGTGCAAACAATATTTTCGATATCTTTTTCATTTGATCTGTGGATTTAAAGTTCAACATTCACCCCAAAAACAATGGTACGGGATTGAGGATAGGTACCGTAATCAACCCCCATTGAAACTGCACTTGAGCCAAAAGCATTGACTTCCGGGTCAAAGCCGGTGTATTTGGTCAGGGTGATCAGGTTTTGTCCGGTCACATAAAGTGAAACGCGCTTCAGGGCCTTGAATTTCGGGTTGTTGTTCAGGAGCTGGTAAGAGAGGGTCACAGATTTCAGCCTGATGTAGGAACCGTCTTCGATAAAGCGGGTTGAATTGCGCACATTGTCAACATTTCCGTTGCCGATGGCCCTTGGGATATCGGTAATGTCGCCCGGCTGTTTCCAGCGGTCAAGTACAACGGTTGACTGGTTTTTGCTGTCAAACATTCCCTCCAGGTCGATGCGGGTGGCATTGAAGATATCATTACCGTAGCTTCCCTGGAAGAAAACATTGAGGCTGAATCTGTCGTAGCTGAGGTTGTTGGTAAATCCGAATGTAAAATCCGGTTCACCATAACCGATCACCTTGCGGTCGCCCGGATCGAAGATGCCGTTGTTGTTTACATCCTTGTAGATAATGTCTCCGGTTTCCGGGTCCACACCTTCAGACACATAGCCATAGAAAGCCCCCAATGGTAATCCGGCTTTCAGGATATTGACATCCTGGTTATTGCTGTAAATCCTTCCAAAATAATATACCGGGGTATATTCAAGCTTCAGTACTTCGTTTTTGTTGAACGACATGTTGTAATCCGTTGTCCATTTGAGCTTTTTCCTGTCAATGTTAACGGTACTGATGCTGAACTCAATGCCCTTGTTGGCTATCTCTCCTGCATTGGTCTGTATGGTGCTTACAGGCAATGAGCTGGTAAGCTGTACATTGAGCAAAACATCGGTGGTTTTCTTGTAGTAGGCATCAAACGTTACCAAAACCCTGGAATCAAACATGCTGAGGTCGAATCCAAGGTTGGTCTGGGCGGTTGTTTCCCATTTTAAATCGGGATTACCGAGTGAAACAGCATAGGTACCCGGGCCATTCAGGGTATCACCCGGGGTTCTCCTGAAATAACCGGTTAAGGCCATACTGGCATAATCTGACAATCCGTTCACATTCCCTGTTACTCCCCAGCCCCCGCGCAGTTTAAGGTCGTTGATCAGGGTAATCCCTTTCATGAACTCTTCCCCGGAGATCCTCCAGGCAGCTGAAAATGAAGGCATGGTTCCCCATTTTTCAAATAGCTTTGATGAGCCGTCACGCCTTGTTGTTGCTGTTAAGTAGTACCTGGATTTGTAATCATAGGTCACTCTGCCAAAGAAAGAAACCGCGGCCCACTCACTTTGCCAGGTACCTCCGGTACTCAGGATATTGGCAGCCCAGATGGTTTTAACATCGGTGTTGTCGGGAAAATCAGTGCCTTCAATGTAAGTACCGTTGCCTTCGTATTTCTGTACACTGTTCCCCACCATAGCTGTAAAATTATGGTCTCCGGTCTTTTTGACATAATCAAGGGTATTCTCTGCTACCCAGACATTGTGGTTTGCTTTTTCTGAACGGCCGATCCCGTGATTCTGCCTACCGTAATTGGTACGGAAGGGATCAAGGTAATAATCGTACTGATGACTTGTTACATCAACCCCGACTCTGGATTTTAATTTTAAATCTTTAAAAAAGCTGATTTCTCCATAAACACTTCCAAGCAGCTTATTGTCCCTGCTTTTCTGATCGGGCCCTTCCATGTAGGCTACCGGATTTTCCCAGGAAGGCTGGAAAGGGTTCGGATCGAACCAACCAGAACCGTCATTTTTATATACATTCAGGAATGGAGGGGTGTTCAGGGCACTCATGATGACTCCTCCCCTGCCTGAGCTTGCATTGTCGGGGGTGTCTTTCGAATTGGCCGACCAGGCAGTAATGTTGGTACCGACTTTGAACCAGGATCTGACATCCGTATCCAGATTCACCCTGAAGGTGTACCGGCTGTATTCTGCCGGTTGAACCATTCCTACCTCATTCAGGTAGCCTCCCGACACGAAATACCTGGTTTTTTCATCTCCACCAGCAGCCGAGAGCTGATAGGACTGTTGTATACCTGTTCCGAAGACTTCATCCGTCCAGTTGTTGAACTGTGTCCAAGAAGGTTCCAGGGGAACATTGATTTCCGACATCAGGTCACGGTACTGTTTGGTATTCAACACGTCTATTGATTTTCTCAGGGATGTGATTCCATAGTAAGTACTGAAATTAATGCTGGGATCGTTTGCTTCTCCACTGCGGGTGGTGATAATAACGACACCGTTGGCCCCCTGAGCACCATAAATGGCTGTGGCGGAAGCATCCTTAAGAACAGTCATACTTTCGATGTCATTGGGGTTGATACCTGATATGTCGCTGGTTGGTACACCGTCAACAACATACAAGGGCTCATTGCTGGATTGTACCGAAGTTGCACCACGAACCCTTACTGCAGGTATTGAACCTGGCTTACCTGAACTGCTGATAACCTGCACGCCCGCAGCTTTTCCCTGCAAAGCCTGCGGAGCTGAAACCACCGGACGGTCTTTGATTTCTGCACTCCCAACAACGGCAACAGCCGTAGTGAGGTCTTTTTTCTTAACCGTACCATATCCGATGACCACCACTTCGTCGAGCAATTTGGTGTCCTCCAGCATTCTCACATCAATCACGGATCTGCCGTCGATGTTGATTTCTTGCGGAACAAATCCGATAAAGCTGAATACCAGCGTATTGCCGGTTGCGTTGATTTTATAGTTACCGTCAATATCGGTAACCGTTCCCGTTGAGGTTCCTTTTACCAGAATGGTAACCCCCGGAAGGCTGCTGCCTTTGTCATCGGTTACCTTTCCGGTAACCGCGCGCCCCTGGGCAAACAACGACAAAGTGAACAGGGTGAAGAATATGATTGACAAAAGTTTTTTCATGTTTCAAATATTTTTAAGGTTCATCCTTTTCTGAATCAATGATTTGCGGATCAGCGCACCAGAATTACCGACCAGCCCTGCGACCCGTTGTGAAGTACAGAGTAGTCAACCGTAAGGAACAGGTATTCGGTGGTTCCGTCGTTGGCATATCCCATTACTTCGTAGCGGTTTGTGGAGTTGCCTCCGTTGGCCGGTACATTTTTATCGGTATTCTCACCACCGTAATAGCCTTTGTAGAATCCGATAAAGGCCGCACCGGAGGCACCGTTGAGCAGGTTAATCCTGGCCCTCTGCGTTCCGTTTGCCGGGGTGAAGGTGTAGGTGTGGGTGGCTGAGCCAAAAGCAGCACCATTGCCGCTGTTGGCAATCTGTTCATCAGAAATGCAACCGTTGGGCGATCCGAAATAACCGTCGTTGCGGGCACTTCCATTGGTATTGTATGTATAGGTGTTGCCAGGCCCGAAGGTAAACTCATCGTCAGGGAGACATGACCAGTCATCGGATCCGGACATGGAACCATCGAGGTTTGCTTTGGGAACCACATACCAGCCGGTACTGCCCAGTGCCGGCCCGCAGAAAATGGAGAAGTTGTCGGCCCTTACTCTCCAGGGTTCTCCCTGCAGTATGGCATCGGTGAGTACATCAACGGTTGCAAAAGCCAGCTTTGAAGAGGAAACGCTGCCGTTTTCGTTGGTGGCAGTCAGGCTGATGTTATAGGCTCCTCCGGCCTCGTAAGTATGAACCGGAGCAGCTTCCGTGGAAGTTTGTCCGTCACCGAAATCCCACAGATAAGAGGTTGCGTTGAAGGTGGTGTTGGTGGTGGTAAGGGTGAGTCCGTTCAGCTCGAATGTGTAGGCAAGCTCAGGAGCCGGTCCCGGTATGGGGGGTTCGTCAGCCGGATTGTCGTAATGAACCAGCACAAAACGCCAGTAAGCCGGTTGAGGTTCACTGCCTCCGGTGGTATAACTGGTCTGAACAATCAGGGTATCAACCGCGCCATCAGTCAGTTTGATGATGTTGTAGGTAACAGAAGGCTGAGGAACGGTAACTTCGGCATCCGTAGCAACCTTGCACAGACCCAGGA
>CALMDN010000148.1 GCA_937864935.1 uncultured Bacteroidales bacterium | reverse complement strand
TTCATATAGGCGGTGACGAAGCCCCGAAAACCCGTTGGAACAATTGCCGGCTCTGTCAGGAAAGAATGAACAATGAAGGACTGAAAGACGCCCATGAGCTTCAGAGTTACTTCATTACACGGATTGAAAAATTTCTGAATGCCCATGGCCGTCAGATCATCGGCTGGGACGAGATTCTCGAAGGAGGACTCGCTCCCGGGGCCACCGTAATGTCGTGGCGGGGAACCGAAGGAGGCATACAGGCCGCCAGAATGAAACACGATGTGATCATGACGCCCGGCAAACCCTGTTATTTCGATCATTACCAATCGCAGGCAGCCAATGAACCCCTCGCCATCGGAGGATTGAACACCCTCAGGGATGTTTACCTCTATGAACCGGTTCCGGAGGTTCTCAGCAAAGAGGAAGCCGCTTATATTCTGGGTTCCCAGGGCAATGTATGGACTGAGTACATTCCATCGGCCAGCCACGTGGAGTATATGGTATTTCCAAGGGCAATCGCGCTGGCTGAAGTAAACTGGTCTGCAAAGAAAAACCGCAACTGGGAGGATTTTGCCGCCCGGCTTGCAACCCATAAGCCCCTGCTGATTATAAAAGGGGTGAATTACAGCAAGAGCGCGTATAATGTCGATATCAGCACCCACTTTGATGAATCCACCGGGTTGACAAAAGTAAAACTGAGCAGTGAAATGCCCGGAGGTTCCATCCTCTATAGCACTGGTTCAGAGACCAATATACGCTGGAAACGATATAAAAAACCCTTTACTATCAAAGAAACCACAAACATTCATGCCATCCTCCGCATCAACAAAGAGTTCCCTGGAGACACCACCTCCAGAACCATCATTGTGCATGATGCTTTCGGGCTTATGCCGGAACAAATGACAAAATACAGTGAATCCTATGCCGCCAACGGTCCCGGCTCCCTCACCGATGGATGCAGGGCACATGCCTTATCCCTTGGCAAAGACTGGCTCGGTTTTTCAGGCACCAATGCAGAATTTACCCTTGACCTGAAAGAAGTCAGGGAAATCAGCAATGTTAACATCGGGTTCCTGCACAACCCCGCCAACTGGATCTTTCTTCCAACAGCAGTGGAAATTGAATTATCTGTTGATGGAATCAGCTATCTCCCAGCCGGCGGAATGAGGCCCGATCTTCTCACAGTGCGTGAACCTGTTGCCATAGATTACAGCCAGGTATCGATCAACCAGAAAACAGGGTACCTCAGAATAAAGGCGATCAACAGGGGCAAATGCCCGGAAGGTCACCCCGGAGCAGGTCAGGATGCCTGGTTGTTTTTGGATGAAGTTATGGTTAACTATCCCCTTGATTGAGGTTTTTTTCCACGTTTCGCCTGTGAAGGGAATTACTTTGACTTTATCACGATCCGTCCGCTATGCCTTTTGCCCTGTGCATCGGTAAATACAACCAGATAAAGTCCCCCTGCGAGCGTGCCAACTTCAATTGAGCTCCCGGTTTCTTCAGGACCAATCGTCTGAAAAATCAGCTTTTGACCCGTTACTGAAAAAATCTCAATGAGCCCGCCTTTACGGCTGAAACTGCCTTCAGAGGCAAAAAACAGTGTTCCACCGGTTACAGGATTCGGGTATAGCCTTAATGGATTTTCCTTATGTTCATGGATTCCGGAGGCTTCAGACAATTTAAACTGCTTTACAAAATTCCAGATTTCACTGCTGGCATTGATGTCCCTGTTGGTGATTCCTATGCCTGTAACCCCGACAGAGCCCGGCCAGGTGTGCCCGCCATTGATGACTTTCAGCAATACCACCCGGGTGGTGTCGTCACAGGGTGACCATGTTTGTTTCTGAACAGTGGATCCGTCGGGATAAGTATCCGGAAGCATTTCGGTCACCGGTAAAGCGGGGCAGGCATTGAAATCAATCCAGTAATCCAGCACCTGCTCCACCGATTTGTTGCCGAAGCCGCCATTGTAATTCACCACGAAATCACTGGTTCCGTGGATGTGCAGCACAGGGACTGCCCTTTGGGGAAGGCAGGCATTGTAAGACCCGTCGGTCATCGTCCCGGCAACCGGGGCAATGGCAGCGATGCGGTCAGAAGATTCACAGGCCAGCCGGTAACTCATGAAACCGCCGTTGGAGAATCCGGTAGCATATACCCGATGCATATCCACATTATAACGCAGATTGAGGGTATCGGCAAGGGCCAGAAGAAATCCCACATCGTTGGCCGTTGATCCGCCGGCAAAGCCCACATTCCACGAATTGTTCACCCCATCGGGATAGGCCACGATAAAACCTGCCGTATCGGCAACCTGATTGAAACCGGAGAACTCCATGATCGACTGACCATTCTGGGTGAGGCCATGCAGCGCCAGAATCAGCGGCAGGGGTTCCTGACCCGTATAACCCGCTGGCAGCCAGACTTTCCATGTACGGTTGATTCCTTCGAAAACAAAACTGCCATTTATCTGTGCAGCGGATTCATTTACGAAAAAAGAGGTGACAATCAGAATAAGTAAGAATCTCTTCATAATCTTTAGCAGGGTTACAATCAATAAACATTCGATGAAGCATATTGTTAATTGAAATCCGGTCTGCAGTTTGCCTGTTTCGTTTATTTTTACAAAGGTTACAACATAATTCCTATACTTCTGTTTCTGAATTAAAATTAGCCCACGATGAACCGTTTATTCACGCGAACCGGCATGGTTACAATATCACTTTTCTTCGCTTTTCTGGCAGTTACGGCTCAGGAACACAGATTGAAACCCGGCTTTGATAAAAACGAATACGCAGACATGCTGAAAATGGCCTATTGCACGGCCGACACCCCCTGGGTAAACAGGAAAATGATTCCGGCTGACTATGTTTTTGCTTACAGGTCACCGGTTAAAGGCCTCGATAACCGATGGGATCTTTGGATTTCAAACAACAGCATCGCCGTCATCAGCATTCGTGGAACCACCGGAAAACCGGAAAGCTGGCTGGAGAATTTCTATGCTGCCATGGTTCCGGCAACCGGAAGTATGAAACTGGATAATGAGACCTCCTTCAGCTACAGTTTGTCCGATAACCCGCGTTCTTCGGTGCATGCAGGGTGGCTGATGGCTACCGGGTACCTATCGGCCGGGGTGCTTGGGAAAATTGACAGCTGTTACAGTCTGGGGATCAAAGATTTCATCATAACCGGGCATAGTCAGGGTGGTGGGATCTCGTTTCTGCTCACCGCTTACCTGCGCAATCTGCAGAAGACCGGGAGGTTGCCCGATGACCTGCTGTTCAAGACATACAGCAGTGCGGCTCCGAAACCCGGCAACCTTTACTTTGCCTATGATTACGAACACACCACATACGGTGGTTGGGCGTTCAATGTGGTGAATTCAGCCGAC
>CALMDN010000147.1 GCA_937864935.1 uncultured Bacteroidales bacterium | reverse complement strand
AGAATCAAGAAGGTGCAGGTTATCCTTCAATATCAAATAGTAAAGTAAAACAATACCGCATGCCTATTCCACCAATGAAAGAGCAGGAACGTATTGTTGGCATTTTGGATAAATTCGACGCATTGGTAAACGACATTTCAATCGGGTTACCTGCCGAAATAGAAGCAAGACGGAAACAATATGAATACTACCGAGGTAAGCTGTTGAATTTCAAGATAAAATACAATGGATAAATACGCTTTGATTGCTGAAAATCCTGAAAGCACCGTATTGGCAGAATACCAGCCACTGATTCTCAAAGAAACCACATTTCAGAATGAGGCTGAACTTGAAAAGGCGTTTATCGAACAACTGAAAACCCAGGCATATGATCATCTGCCTGTATTGTCAGAAGAAGGTTTGATTGCCAATTTAAGACACCAATTGGAGAAGCTGAACAATTACACCTTCACCGATCCGGAATGGAAACAATTCTTCACAGGTAAAATTGCCAATCAAAACAACGGAATCGAAGAAAAAACCGCCATCATACAGGAAGATCATATCCAACTGCTTACCCGGAATGATGGTACGGTTAAAAACATTTACCTGCTCGACAAAGCCAATATCCACAACAATTCACTTCATGTTATCAATCAGTATGCAACCGACAGCGGACAACGGGCCAACCGCTACGATGTTACCATACTTGTAAATGGCCTGCCATTGGACCATATTGAACTGAAAAAACGGGGGGTGGATATCAAAGAAGAATTCAATCAGATAAACCGCTACAATCGTGAATCATTCTGGGCCGGAAGCGGATTGTTTGAATATGTGCAGTTGTTCGTTATCTCTAACGGCACCTACACCAAGTACTACAGCAATACTACCCGGTTCACACACATCCGCGAACAGGGGGATGGTACTGTAAAAAAAGGGAAAAGAACCAGCAACAGTTTTGAGTTCACCTCCTGGTGGGCTGATGCTGTCAACCACCCGATTACAGACCTGATGGATTTTGGCCGAACCTTTTTTGCCAGACATACCATCCTCAACCTCCTGACAAAATATTGCGTTTTCACTTCCGACAGGCTTCTACTGGCCATGCGCCCCTATCAGATTGTAGCGACGGAGCGGATTCTAAGCAAAATCCTCCTGGCAACCAATTACAAAAACTACGGGAAAGTTGAAGGTGGTGGTTACATCTGGCACACCACCGGCAGCGGCAAAACACTTACATCATTCAAAACGGCCCAGCTGGCAAGTAAATTGCCTTTCATCGATAAAGTACTTTTTGTTGTTGACCGGAAAGACCTTGACTACCAGACAATGGTTGAGTACGACAAGTTCGAGAAAGGTGCTGCCAACAGCAACACCAGTACGAACATTCTTAAAAGACAGCTCGATGACCCTGATTCAAGGATTATTATCACAACCATTCAGAAGTTATCCATCTTAATAAAGAGGTATAAAGCCCATCCGTCGTACAGCAAACACCTGGTGATCATTTTTGATGAATGTCACCGGTCGCAGTTTGGTGATATGCACACCTCAATCACCAGGACATTCAAAAAGTACCACCTTTTTGGGTTTACCGGCACTCCTATCTTTGCCCGAAATTCAAGCAGCAACAGCAAAGCAAACCTTCGCACCACTGAACAGGCGTTCGGCACGAAGTTGCATACATACACCATTGTGGATGCCATTACCGATAAGAATGTGCTGCCGTTCCGGATTGACTACATCAGCACCATGAAGGAGCAGGAGAATATCGCAGATACAAAGGTTTGGGATATTGACAGGGAAAGGGCCCTTGCCGCTCCGGAGCGAATCAGCAATATTGTGAACTACATCCGGGAGCATTTTGATCAGAAAACCAAACGAAACAGCTTCTATCAACTAAAAGACCGCCGGCTGGCCGGGTTTAATGCCATTTTCGCCGTTGCCTCTATAGATGTCGCAAAGAAATATTATGCTGAATTCAAGAAACAAATGGAGGGACTGCCTGGTGATAAACAACTGAAGGTGGCAACCATATACAGTTTTGGGGTAAACGAAGCAGATGATGATGAAAATGGCATCATTGAAGACGAAAACCCCGAAGATACCAGCAACCTGGACCAGAGTTCCCGGGACTTTCTGGAATCAGCCATTGAGGACTACAACAGGATTTTTAAAACGAATTTTGACACTTCCAGTGATAAATTTCAGAATTATTATAAAGATGTGTCACAGAGGGTTAAAAACCGCGAGATTGATTTGCTGATTGTGGTGAATATGTTTCTAACAGGTTTCGATGCCACGACACTAAATACGCTTTGGGTGGATAAAAACCTGCGTTTGCATGGCCTTCTGCAGGCCTTCTCACGCACAAACCGCATTCTCAACACAGTTAAAACCTTTGGAAACATTGTTTGCTTCCGTAACCTCGAAAAGGCTACAAACGAT
>CALMDN010000146.1 GCA_937864935.1 uncultured Bacteroidales bacterium | reverse complement strand
GGAAAGGCTCCTCTGAAAAAGTCAGAGTTGATCAACACATTATTATTCAACATGCTTACCGGGCCACTTGTAGAGCCCATATCCCCGAAGTGGTTGGGGTTAGGTATGGGCACGCCTTCAAGTTTCCACAGCAAACCCGACGGAGAATTTCCCCTGATGATGATGGCGTTGACCTGGTCGGAGCCGACCATCACGCCGGCAAAGTTTTGGGTCATTCTTGCCGGATCGCCCCAGCTTCCTGCGTATCTTTCAGTTTGTTCAACCGAAAATGAGCGGGCGCTAACCATGGCCATGTCGTTTATCGGGCGGTCTTTACGCCCGTTTGCTGTTACTACCACTTCAGAGGTTTCAATAATGTTTTCCTCAAGGGCTATTTTAAGCACCATTTCCTTGCCCGACATCAGGTCGAGTGCCGGAAGTGTAACGGTCTTAAAGCCAATAAAACTGATTTGAAGCGTATGCCTGCCAACAGGGATTTTTTCCAGCCGGAATTCTCCCTTTTCGTTGGTGATGGTTCCTGTTAAGGGGTTGGTATTCAGAATAACCACAGAGGCACCCACCACGGGTATTTCGGTGTTCATTTCGAGCACGGTTCCCCGGATGGTTTGGGTAATGGTTTGAGCTTCAATACATGAGCAAATGCAAAGCAGCAATGCAAAGGTCAGTAAAAAGGATTTCATGGTTCGGGTTTTTCCCAAAGACAACTACCTTTCAAAAAGGTTGCAGCAGGAGAAAAATTACTGATTATTTTGGATGAATCTATTCAACTGGTAATCAGCCGCCTGATCACCACTGATGCGCAAAAGCAACCGAAAACAGGTGGCATGTAAGAAATGGTGCCCACCACCGATCTTTTGTTTTCTTCGCCGGTGACTTCACGAATGGCCTTTTTACTAACGGGTTCAGGAGAGTAAACAGCGGTGATACCTTTGTACACGCCCTCACGATGCAGGTACTTTCTGACAATATAGGCGAATTTACAGTGATTTGTTTTGGAAATGTCAACAATTTCAATCCTTTCGGGATACAATTTGCCTCCAGATCCCATGGAACTCACCACAGGGTAG
>CALMDN010000145.1 GCA_937864935.1 uncultured Bacteroidales bacterium | reverse complement strand
CCACCGTGTTTTCGCTGGTCATCATCCTGTTTGGGTTTATCGGGCTCACCTACCTGGGTGTGCGTGAATTTCCCAGGGTTGATCCGGCCATAATCACTGTCAGTACGGTTTATCCGGGAGCCAATTCCGATGTAATCGAAACACAGATAACTGAGCCCCTGGAACAAAGCATCAACGGCATTCCGGGTATCCGAACGCTGACCAGCGTCAGCCGGCAGGGCAGCAGCAACATCACAGTGGAGTTTGAACTCAGTGTGGACCTGGAAACTGCCGCGAATGATGTACGCGACAAGGTATCACAGGCTCAACGCTTGTTACCTCGCGATGTCGATCCTCCTGTAGTGGCCAAAGCCGATGCCGATGCCTCTCCCATCATGATGCTTGCGGTGAAAAGTACCAAGCGTTCATTGCTTGAGCTTTCTGAAATAGCTGATCTTACCTTCAAAGAGCAGCTGCAGACCATTCCCGGGGTCAGCGCGGTAATGATCTGGGGCGAAAAAAGATATGCCATGCGCCTGTGGCTCGACCCTGCAAAACTGGCAGGTTACGGTATGACGCCCCTCGATGTCCGCAATGCAATCAGCAGGGAGAACGTTGAGCTGCCTTCAGGCAGCGTGGAGGGTAACACTACTGAATTAACTATTCGTACACTGGGACTGCTTACCACACCTGCTGAATTCAACAACATTATCATCAAACAATCGGGCGACCAGGTGGTCAGGATCAGCGATGTGGGCCGTGCAGAACTTGGCCCCGAAGATATCCGCGGAATACTTAAGATGAACGGCGTGCCCATGGTGGCCACTGTTATTATTCCGCAACCCGGTGCCAACCACATCGACATTGTCGACGAAGTATACAGGCGTTTGGCCTTCATGAAAAAAGACCTACCTGCTGATATTGAGGTCCAGGTCGGGTTTGACAATACACAATACATTCGTTCATCCATCCGCGAAGTGGTGGATACCATTCTGATCGCATTCGGACTCGTGGTGATCATCATCTTTTTCTTCCTGCGCGACTGGCGCACGACACTGATCCCCATTATTGTGATCCCTGTTTCGCTCATAGGAGCCTTTTTCATCATGTACCTGGCCGGTTTTACAATCAACGTGCTGACCCTGCTGGCCATTGTGCTTGCCATTGGTATTGTGGTAGACGATGCCATTGTGATGATGGAAAACATCTATGTAAAAATTGAGGGTGGTATGGATCCCCTTGAGGCCGGACACAAGGGCTCCAACGAAATTTTCTTTGCCATCATTGCAACCACCATTACACTGATAGCTGTTTTCTTTCCCATTGTGTTTCTTGAAGGCATGACCGGCAGACTTTTCCGGGAATTCAGTATTGTGCTGGCCGGAGCAGTTGCCATTTCGGCCTTTGTTGCCCTGACGCTCACCCCCATGCTGTCAACCAAGATGCTGAAACCCCATAGTAAACATACCTGGATTTTCAGAGTTACCGAAAATTTCTTTGTGAAACTGAATGAAGGTTATAAAAACTCGTTGGATTCATTTCTGAAAAGAAAGTATGTTGCCCGCATCATCATATTGGCTGCAGTGGTTTTAATTTTCATTCTCTGGAAAAACATTCCTGCTGAAATGGCCCCGCTCGAAGACCGCTCCCAGATTAATATCAACACCACCATGCCCGAGGGTTCAACCTATGAATATACCCTGGGTTACGTGGAGGATCTGAACAAAATGGTTGAACGCACCGTACCGGAAGCCGATATTGTGCAGACCATGGTGCGCAGCGGATCCGGATTTGTCCGTATCATCCTGGACGAACCTGATAAGAGAGAACGCTCTCAGCAGGAGATAGCCAACCAACTTACAGCTCAGGTTCGGAATAAGACAAAGGCCAGGGCCAATGTGATGCAACAATCGACGTTCGGAGGTCGTCGTATGGGTATGCCCGTACAATATGTGATCCAGGCACAGACTATCGACAAGTTGCGTGAGGTGCTCCCTGCATTTATGGCTGAAGTGAACAGCAATCCTACCTTTGTGATGGCCGATGTGAACCTCAAGTTTACCAAACCCGAGATACAAATCAATATCAACCGCGATAAGGCGAATCTGCTGGGTGTTTCAACCCAGAATATCGGTCAGACCCTGCAATTGGCACTCAGCGGGCAACGTTTCGGCTATTTTTTCATGAACGGCAAACAATATCAGATTCTCGGAGAACTGGCACGCGAAGACCGGAACACGCCCATGAACCTGCAGTCGCTTTATGTGCGCAGTAACAGCGGTGAGATGATCCAGTTCGACAACCTGGTGAACCTGAACGAAAGCACAGCACCGCCTCAGCTCTATCGCTACAACCGTTTTGTGGCTGCAACCATATCTGCCGGACTGGCCCAGGGTAAAACAATCAGCGAGGGTATTGCAGAAATGGATAAGATTGCCGACAAGGTGCTCGACGATACATTCCGAACTGCACTGGCCGGTGATTCCAAGGATTTCCAGGAGAGCTCCTCGAGCCTCATGTTTGCATTCGGACTGGCACTGGTGCTTATTTTCCTGGTACTGGCCGCCCAATTTGAAAGTTTCAAAGATCCCATCATCGTGATGATGACCGTACCGCTTGCCCTTACCGGTGCACTGATCTTCATGTGGTATTTTAACATTACCATGAACATTTTCAGCCAGATTGGCATCATCATGCTGATCGGACTGGTTTCCAAAAACGGTATTCTTATTGTGGAATTTGCCAATCAGCGCAAGGAAGTCGGATTGTCAAAGGGCGAAGCCATACGATATGCTGCTGCAGCAAGGTTCAGGCCAATTCTGATGACCAGC
>CALMDN010000144.1 GCA_937864935.1 uncultured Bacteroidales bacterium | reverse complement strand
ATTACATCTCCTATCTCAGCCAGTCACCGAGTGAGGCAAAAATACTATACAAAGAACTGCTTATAGGGGTTACACAGTTTTTCAGGGATCAGGAAGCCTTCAATGTGCTGAGAGAAAAAGTACTCACCGAGATTTTTACCGGCAAGAAGTCAGGTGATACCATCAGAATATGGAGTGCCGGATGCTCTACCGGTGAGGAAGCATATTCCCTGGCCATTCTGTTCAGAGAATACATGGATGAAAAAAAACTGGAATTTGATGTGAAGGTTTTTGCCACCGATCTTGACAATGAATCGATTGAGTATGCCAGCACAGGGGTTTATCCCGAAAGTATTGTCTCTGATGTAACTACCGAAAGGCTGAGAAGCTACTTCGTTAAAAGGGAGAACAGCTATGTGGTGAATGAACGGATACGGCGAATGGTGATCTTTGCTTCACACAACATTCTTAAAGACCCTCCTTTTACAAAACTTGATCTGGTGGTATGCCGTAACATGCTCATATACCTCAATGTGGCCATGCAAAGGCGGATTATGGCAATGTTTTATTTTGCCCTCAATCAGACCGGCCATTTGTTTCTGGGCAGCAGCGAAACCCTGGGTGAAATTTCCGATGGTTATTCAACGGTGAGTTCCAAATGGAAGGTATACCAGATCAAGGAGGGATATCGTCTTCCTGCACAGTTTACTTTTCACAATACCATACCTACGCTTCGAGATTCACGATTCAAGAACAGACCCGATGCCCAGATTCAGGAGGTCCCTGAAGGATTCCGGGTGGAGTCAGTTTATCAGGAAATTGTTCGCGGTTTTATGCCTCCGGGTATTCTGCTTGACAACAAGTTTGAACTGTTGCATGTATTTAAGGATGTGAATCAGTACTTGCGTATTCCTGTGGGAAAAGCCAACCTGAGCATATTTAAACTTGTAAATGCAGAACTCTCTGTTGTTATCAGCAGTCTTTTGCATAAAGTCGCCAAAGAGAAGAAAGAGCTGGTTTTCAAAGAGGTACTGGTTCCTGTAGGAGGTCAGCAATTGTACATCGACTTAGGTTGCCGGTACATTGAAGATACCAGGGCCCGCAATTCATATTATCTGATAACCTTCGATGAGAAAAAAACCGATGATTCACATTCAGTCAAGGTTGATAATTTTGATCTGAAAAGCCATTACAGCGAACGGTTCAGCGAGCTGGAACGCGAATTGCAGTTTACCAGAGAGAACCTGCAGGCGACGATCGAAGAACTTGAAACTTCAAACGAAGAGCTTCAGAGTACCAACGAAGAACTGATCGCATCCAATGAGGAACTGCAGAGTACCAATGAGGAACTCCAGTCGGTCAATGAAGAGCTGTACACTGTAAATTCGGAATATCAGAACAAGATTGAAGAGCTTACCCAGCTTTCGAATGACATGAACAACCTGCTGAAGAATACCAACATCGGAACGGTTTTTCTGGATAAGTTCTTAAGAATCAGAAGATATACGCCTGCTATTGTGAAAACCATCAACATCATGGAGATGGATCTGGGACGGCCATTTTTTCATATCTCCCACAATCTGAATTACAATGAATTTCAAAGGGATATAGAAAACATTCTTCATACGCTGATTCCTAAGGAAATAGAAGTTCAGGACAGGCTGAACAACTGGTACATGTTAAGGATGCTGACATACAGGACCATTGAGAATGCTGTGGATGGAGTAGTCATCACCCTGATCGACATCACAGAGCGGAAACGATTGGAAGAGCGTATCCGTTCAGAACGGGATCTGTTGCTCCGCTCGCTGGATATCAGTCCGATAGGGCAGATGATCATCAATCTTGAAGGATTCATCAGTTATGCAAACAAACCCATGGGCGACCTGCTTGAAATGGATGTTAACGAAATTGTAGGCAGACAATTTGATTCAATACAGTGGGTGAACAACACCACGAAAAGCACCAGCGGAATTCTCAGAATGCCACTCAAGGAAATACTCGCAGATCCGGGGAGTGGTTACAAGGGCTCACTCAGGTACAGATCCTCGTTAGGATATGATAAATACCTGAGTCTGAATGGCGTGCCGATATTTGACATGCAGTCTCAGTTGGCAGGACTGGTTTTTATGTTTACAGATAAGACCACCGAATGCAATAAGAAGATCAGAAAACCAAAATCTGAGTAAAACTGACTTAACATAGAATCAACATGATGAGTAATGAGAAGAGCCGTAAATTGCGTGAGAAGGCTGAAGTTCTCCTGAAGCAGCGGCAGCAGCCTGATTTCAAGGCCTATGATCCTGCCAATATTGAAAGGCTGATAGAAGAGCTGCAGATTTACCAGATTGAGCTTGAAACTCAGAATGAAGAAATGCAGCGTGTCTACGCCGACCTGGAGCAGTCAACCTCCAGGTATACCTCCCTGTTTGATTTTGCTCCAATCGGATACTTAACTACTGATGAAAATGATTGTATCCGGGAGCTGAACCTTACCGGAACCGGAATGCTTGGAATAGAGCGTTTTCAGGCCATCGGACAGCCGATTTCCAAATTTATACATCCCGATTATCAGGATGCCTATTATTTTCACCTGCTCAGGGTAAGAGAGTCGGATGCGAAAGTAACCTCGGAGATTTGTATAAGAAATCCCCTGAAGACTGACTCTCCGCTAACACATATCGAAATCATCAGTATCCGTGATGATTCCGGCGCTGGTATTAAGTCCGCCTTTATTGATATTTCCAAACGGGCCAGGGCACTTTCACAGCTGAAAGAAAACGAGGAACGGCTAAACAGTCTGTTCCAGGCTTCGCCTGCAGGATTCTGGGTGGCTTCGTTTGGTGAGATACTGCTGGTTAATGAGCGATTGTGCAGCATGGTAGGATATACGAGAGAGGAACTGATAGGAAGGAAGACTTCGGTGCTTCTGCCCGAGAAGGAAGGCCCCGGAGAGCATTTGCCTGAGTTTTCATTGCCCGATAACGAAGGCATCAGTCTGATGGTTACCAAGTTCAGGCACAAAAACGGTTCATTGGTGGATGTGCTCATCAGTTCAGCCCCGCTGGAAAAAGAGAACCTTTCAAAAGGCATTACCTTTGCTGCACTCGACATAACCAGGCAGCTGAATACCGAAAAGGCACTTACGGAGGCCGAACTGAAGTTTGAAATGATAGCCTCCAATGCCAACGACGGCATTCTGCTGGCACGCCAGGATGGTACCATAGATTATTCCAACGAGGCGTTCAGAAAACTCTTCGGTTATGCCGGAGATGAAATTCTATCGCTCAACCTGATGGATCTCTTTGCCAGTGATGACAACAGCGAAAGGTTGAAGCATGCCTTGCGCAAGCAAGCAGTGAATCCTGCAAAACCATCTATCAAACAGAATTTTGAATTGCTTGGTCTGAAGATTGACGGATCCACTTTTCCCCTTGAACTCTCCCTCTCGTCGTTCCTTTTTGAAGGCCGCCTGCTGATGGTTGCCGTGATCAGGGATTTTTCGGAACACAAGTTGAACCAGTTTAAATTGCTGAAAGCCAAAGAGAAGGCTGAGGAATCAGAGCGCCTGAAAACAGCTTTTCTCGCCAACGTATCTCACGAAATCAGAACACCCATGAATGCCATTCTGGGATTTGTGAGTCTGATGCAGGAGTATGCAACAACCGAAGATGAGCGGAATGAATACTTTGAGATGATTTCCTCCAATGGGGAAGTACTGCTGAACCTGATCAACGACATCATCGATTTATCGAAACTCGAAAGTGCAGCCCTCGCCCTGAACCCTCAGCCTGTTGATCTGGAGGAGTTTATGAATGAGATCTACATGTATATGCTGAGCGATCTCAAACTAAAGCTGAAAAACAATACCATCACACCGAAACTGGTGATGCCTGATCAGCGCCATGTAAACACCCTGGTGGTTGACCGCCTGAGGTTAAGGCAGGTTCTGATCAACCTGATCAACAATGCCATTAAGTTTACCGAATCAGGAACAGTCGAGCTCGGAGTTACCCTGGTGCACGATAAAACGAGCGGCATACCAATGGTATCGTTTTATGTGAAGGATACGGGTATCGGAATACCCACCAATGAAACATCTGTTATTTTCGAGTCGTTCAGGCAGCTCGAAGATCCCTTTACCCGGAAATTTGGAGGTGCCGGTCTGGGCCTGGCCATAGTAAAACGTATTGTTGAGGCATCGGGTGGATATGTTGGTGTTAAGTCTGAATTCGGGAAAGGCTCGGAATTCTTCATCCGGCTTCCGATGATAAAGGCTTCAGCTTCAGGAAGACCTGATACCATTGCGCCGCCAAAATCCGATGTGTTCAACTTTGAAGGGAAAAAGGTGCTGATTGTTGAAGATAAAGTTCCCAATACCATTTACCTTAAGACATTGTTGTCGAAAAGTAAAATTGACCTGCTCTTTGCTGTGAACGGGGCTCAGGCAGTCGATGTGTTTTCAAAAATGCCTGAAATTGATCTTGTTCTTATGGATATTCAGTTGCCGGTTATGGATGGATTTGAAGCAACTGCCAGAATCAAGGCAATCAGGAAAGATGTTCCGGTAATTGCCCAGACTGCCTTTGCTTCAATTGAAGACCGTGAAAGGGTTTTTAACAGTGGGTTTGATGATTTTGTATCGAAACCGATCAACCCGAAAGAGCTCCTCCGGAAAATAGCTATATTGCTGGAATCCAGACATAAATTCTGAAGATTGGTTCGTTGCTGCCTTTATTGATGGTTAATTCCCTTTCCTGTATGGGTGAACCGGAAGTATTTAAACGTTGTGAAACTGAGCTTTGCAACATCCCGGGCTCCGGTTTGTTTCTGAAGGAAAGCATTTTACTTACAAAAGCAAAAACTTTTTAAGGCTCCTTGTGTTGTAATTTCACAATATTAAAGAATTTTCACGGGATGAACCTGTTCTGATTGAGATTTTAATGATTGCAACGCATGGAAGAAAAGAAGTCTGAAAGTAATGATAGCAGAAGGCCTATGCAAAACAATGGTAATAATAGAAATCAGAACGAAGCCGGTGCTGCAGAACTTCTCTTTAAACAGCTTTTTAATTCAATACCACAGGCATCTTTTCTACTCGACAGCAGTTTCAGTATATTGGATATCAATCCTACAGCCAGGGTTCTGCTTGGCTCAGGAAAGAAAAGTTTCAGGGAATCAAGCATCTTTGATTACGTTAAATTCCGGTCATCAGGCAATACTGACATACTCAACGAAGTTATACGCAAAGCGGATGGGATGGTGCATACCTTCGGGCAGCTGCTCAGCACCGGATTAAATTACAGCATCAATTTTTCCCGGGTTGATTTCAATGGAAGCAAGCATTATTATCTTCAACTCGAACCTGTTAGCCGACTGCTGCTGGATAATACTGATCATGATTTGCGGATGGAAAAGGGTAACGGTGAATCAGTTTCTGTTACGTCAAAGCAGTTTTTCGAAAATCAGGTCAATGAAAAAGATGATTCTTTTCTTCATACCATCATAGATTCTCTGCCTCATCCTTTCTATGTAATAGAAGCCGATACCAATAAAACCATTCTTAAAAATACATCAGCCGCTGCTTTTGAAGAATCACTGGCATTGATCCATTGTTTCATGTCGACAGACAGTGTTAGCTGCACGGGAGACCCGCTCTCCTGTGCCCTGGGCATGGTTAACAAGACATCTACTCCAGTAAGAAT
>CALMDN010000143.1 GCA_937864935.1 uncultured Bacteroidales bacterium | reverse complement strand
GGATTTCAACGCCGTCGAAACCGGCCTGCATTGCATTGGCTGCAGCCTTCCGGTAGTCATCAACAATACCGGCGATCTCGGATACAGTCAGAGCATGCGGTATCTCCATGGGCTTTTTCCCCTCCGGCGTGGTAATGAAATCACCGCCCGATATGGCAGAGGCAGATACCGGCAGGGCATTTCCGGGCTGCAGAAGAGAATGGGAGACCCTGCCCACATGCCACAACTGCAGGAAAATCAGCCCCCCCTGATCGTGAACGGCTTTGGTAACCCCTTTCCAGCCTTCCACCTGGGCTTCGGAATGAATGCCCGGGGTGTTCATGTAGCCAACCCCCTGGGGCGATATCTGACTGGCTTCAGCGATGATTAGTCCGGCGGAAGCCCGCTGGGCATAGTAGCGTGCATTCAGTTCAACAGGAACACCACCTTCCGCAGCACGGCGGCGGGTAAGCGGTGCCATCACAAGACGGTTCTTCAGGAGATAGGGTCCGAGATTAAAAGGTTCAAGCAGGATATTCATAGGGTAGATTCTGACTTTGGTAATGCATAAACTAAACTTCCGGCACAAAGTTGCACCGGAAGCTGATATTTCATTTGTTACTGAAGCGATCCGCTGATTGGTCTGATTGCCGGTGGTTCAGGTAGTTTTTTTAAACACGATGGCCACCACGGTTTTGTCGTCGCCGCCCATGTTGACGGTGAGACCATAGGGCCGGTCTTCCGGAATGGCGATCTGCGCATTCCCGGCTTTCCCGGTGAGCTGTTCCCAGATGGTAACAGCCTGGTGAACGCCGGTAGCTCCGGTTGGGTGCCCCCAGCCGATCAATCCTCCGGTGGTATTGACAGGAATCTTTCCATCGCGGGCAGTGTGGCCGGCCAGAACGAAATCAGCGCCTTCACCTTCCCCGCACAAACCGATGGCTTCCATTCCCAGGATTCCGGCAATGCTGAAGCAGTCGTGGGTTTCAATGGTAGCCAGCTGGCTGGTGGTGATACCGGCTGTGGTGAGGGCTTTCTTTACTGCGGCTGCAATGGTATCGAGACGGGTTGGATCGGCAGGCAGGGTGGTAATGTCATCCACAGCATGACCGACAGCAACCACTTCAACGGCTTCTGATACCGGAACACCGCAGCGTCTGAGGCCTTCTTCCGATACAATGGCAATGGCGGAAGCCCCGTCAGACACCTTCGAGCAATCGAAAACATTGAGGTGGGCAGTAAAGGATTTTGGATTGGGCTCAGTTAAACCCTGGGATTCGAGGTTGGCAGTCTTGTTTTCAAACTCCTGGGCAGTAGGGCACAGGCGGGCATTCTCAATGGCATTGCGGTACCAGCGGGCCATGGCGAGGCGAGCCTTCTCGCGTCCGATTTTCTCATAATAAGCCCCTGCCCGGTCACTGAACTGCCCCGGGAAAAAGTAGGCCTGTCCCTCTTTTCTCCGTTGAAACCAGCCTGCTCCGGCCAGAATGTCTGCTCCGTAGATGGCTTTTACCGTATTCTGCACTTCGACCCCGATGGCCAGTACCACCCCGGCCGAACCCGACAGAACAGATTTGATCCCGGTTACCAGTGCAAGTCCTCCGGATGCACAGGCACCCTCTACCCGGATAGATGGTTTATAGCGCAATTCAGGATCTATCATGGCCATAAATGCACCCAGGTGGGCCTGTTTGTTGAATCGTGAAGCCATGAAATTCCCGAAAACCCCTTCATCAACCTTTGTAACGCCTCCAATCTGCGACACGGCTGACTGACCGTCCTCTTTAAGGTAATGCTCCAGCCCCGGGCGCTCCTTTTTGGGATTAAACTCTTTGCGTCCGGTTCCCATAGAAATGGTATTGTAGCCGGCAATCATATAAACTTTTTTATGTGGTTTCATCGGATGACAGATTAAGACTATAAAACAAACTCATTTACAGGGCCATAGGCATGGAAAAATCCCGTCAGCAATACAGTATTCACGTCCGCTGCTGAATGTGCTACCCCGGTATTCACCAGGTTAAGTCCGATTTCCCTTGAACGGCGGGCATAGGACAAGGCCAGCTGCGCCCCGTTGGTGCCGGAGGTGCGGTAGGCCTCAAATGCCCTGGCAGCAAGGGTGTCTTTATCGGCTGCTTTCACCAGGTTTTTCCACGGTATGGTGGATTCCGGAAGGGACCCAAGCCAGATGTCTGCCTCCGCGGCAAAGCTGCTGATGGGAATGTACTCCCCGGTTTCACTGCTGAAAACAGCAACGGGTTTGCCTTTATCGTATTTCAGGATGCCATCTTTCTGGCTTCCATCTGAAAATTGTCCGCCTTTGATGCCTTTCTCAAACATCAGATCCAGTTCATCGCTGTGCAGGTCTTCTGCCGGCATGTGCGGGTTCATCACACTCATGATAAACCGCACCACATCCACCCCCACATAATCCATCAGCTGGAAAATACCCATGGGCCTCATCAGGTAGTCCTGACTGACTTTGTTAACGATATACAATGCCTGGGGCATGGGCATGGAGGCGGAAAGCTTCCTGGCCTCTCCCAGTGCAAAGAGGGCATCGCGCATGAAGTGACCGTTACCGATAAATCCTGCAATGTCGTTGGAGGGAACCACTACCTTGCGCATGTTTTTCGCCAGTTGCAGAGCAAATTCCTTCATATCAGAAGGGTTGGAATCAATGGTGATTACCTCCACAAGTTTCTGAACAGCAGGAGGATTGTAGAAATGGAATCCCAGTACCCTGCCGCTCAGGTTAGCGCCATTGTCGAGACCGGCAATGGGAACAGAAGAGGTGTTGGTGAAAAACCAGGGTTGGAGGGAATTGTTTTCGTTGATCTGGCTGAAGAGTTTAACCTTCAGGGCTTCATTCTCGCTGACTGCCTCAAAAACCAGGGTGCTTTCATAGGCCACTTCGAGGCGTGTTGAGGGCCTGATGAGCCCCATCACATCGTCGACATAGGCATCGATGATGTCGGAATTCTCAATGAGTTCAGCACGGCCGGCATACAATCCGCGGAGCACTACCACTTTCTTCTCGGCAGCTTTGAGCACCTGGGCCCTGATGTACTTCATCAGCCCCGGAAGGGCAGCCGATGAAACATCAATGGCGTTGATCACAAAGTGCCGGTCCTTGTTTTCGGGTTTCAGCATCTGGTCGGCAACTTCGAGTGCTGCCAGCAGCAGAATTCCACTGCCCATTTTACCGGCTGATCCCAGAACACTTACATTGGTTAAACGATCTGTGTATGTCATATCTGGTGGTTGTTGTTTGTTTTACAGCTTGTCAGGATTTCTAATACGGTGAAAAGACGACCCGGAGGAGGTGTTGTGTGATCCCTGTCCGCAGAGTATTTGTTCACCAAAACTTTGCTTTCTACCATTCCGGTTTTCTTTTCTCAAGAAAAGCCCTCATACCTTCAGCTCCCTGGCCTCCGAAGGGGTCACCGAAATGTTCCTGTTCGAGTTTCTCGCCTGCGTGATATTCCATCCCCAGCCCCTGTCGGGTGACCTTTTTCACCAGTCTCACTGCGAGGGGCCCCTTTGAGGCGATCAGTGAGGCCAGTCGCATGGCTTCAGCCATCAGATCCGCGGGTTCAACTACTCTCTGAATCAGGCGCATCTGCAGGGCAGTGGCCGCATCAATGACTTCACCGGTGGTGAGCAGATAAAGCGCATCGGCGAGGTTGGCCAGCCGGGGCAAGCGTTGTGTGCCGGCATAACCGGGGATCAGGCCCAGATTGACTTCGGGCTGTCCGAACTTCGCCAATGAAGAGGCTATCCTGAAATCGCAGGCCATGGCCAGTTCCATGCCTCCGCCAAGGGCGAAACCATTGATGGCAGCAATCACAGGAACCGGCAATTGACCGATTTTGTTGAAAACGGCCTGCCCCCTGGCTGAAAAACCACGTGCTTCTGCCGGACTCATATTGACCATTTCAGCTATATCGGCACCGGCAACAAAGGCTTTGCCTTCACCGGTGATGATCAGGGTTCTGACCTCAGGATTTTCAGCAACCACCGACAGGTAATGGTCCATTTCGTTAAAAAAAACTGAATTCAGTGCATTCAGGGCCTGGGGCCTGCTGATGGTGAGAACAGCAATGCTCCCTTCGATGGAAGGTTTGAGAATGGAATAATCCATAAGAAAAAATTTACTGTTAGTATAAAATGCTGATTAATAACAGTATAAACAATACAAAAGTTTACTGTTACTGGTAAAAAACACAGAGGAAAATCAGAAGTAATGCTTCTCTTCCTCAGGGACCCGATTAAAGAAAGAACAGTCTTTGATCTCTTTTACAAAGGCAAGCCAGTCAATCATCTCCAGCGCGAGTTCGTGGTTGAGTTCATTGATACTGAAAGGGTAGACGAGGTGTAGTTTACCGGATTTTGAAAAGCTGCGGTTTTTAAGCGTTCTGGCTACACCCAGGGCTTCCCGCAGCAGAATGTTTTCTTTGAGTTCTATTTCACAATAACCCGCTTTCGACGAAAGATTGATAAAAATAACTCTTAAATGCTTGAACTGAAGAGCATTAAAAAAAGGCAGCGAAGTCCACCACCTGCGACGGCTCAGTCTTCTGCTGCTGTAAAAAATGTTGATCTGGTTGCTGAGTTTTGAATCCTTCTCACGGCTTTCCATTTTTCTGAAGGGCCTTTCAGGGGTGTCGGCAAGCTTGGCGGCGCGTTCAACGAGTTGGTGCAGATCCTTGGTAAATGTTTCATATTGAGCACCGTACAATGCCTTGTTTTCTTCGATCTTCACGATCTTTTTCCTGAGCTTCTCAGCCCGGGTCTGATCGTCTTTTTCAGCTGCCTGCCGTTTTTCAGCTTCTTCCAACCAATGGGACATAAAAATGTATTATTAAGAAGGTCAAACCTAATAAAAAAATCACTCAAAAGACCATCGGTATCAAAAAATCCTTCAATGTGTTTATCATTTTTCGGGATTACCGTTATTATTACTAATTTTCGACAACATAAGAACAATGCCTTTGTTAATTGCTTCGAAAAAAACGGATACTATGCCTTTACTGACCACCATGAGCCTTGAGACCATGAATTCACTTTCTGAAGGAACACTGATGAAACAGCTGGGGATTGAATTCACGGAGATCGGCGCTGACTATCTGTGCGGAAAAATGCCTGTTGATCACCGCACCAAACAGCCGGCAGGATTGCTTCACGGGGGCGCTTCAGCGGCACTGGCTGAAACACTCGGCAGTATGGGGTCGATGTCGGTTATTGATACCAGCCGTCAGGCTGTGGTTGGTATTGAAATCAATGCCAACCACATACGGAGTGCCACTTCAGGGTATGTTTATGGTAAAGCTACCTTGCTGATGCGATCCAGCAAACTGCATGTATGGGAAATCAGAATCAACAATGAGGCCGGAAAACTCACCTGTCTGTCGAGACTCACCATTATGGTGCTTGACAAGAACCAAAACCACTGATTCATGCCTATCAGGCCATTGATCCCGGATAAAGATATGCGGCTAAATACTGATAATCTATCGATTGGAATGGCTGCGTTCAGGCTTCCCGGACGTTCAGCCCGTATGCTTTTTAAAGGAAGCTTTAGCAGGCTTGCCGATAATTCCATCCTCAGCCAGGGGAAGACCGGTTTCATTATGGCTCCCTTCGGAAAAGATCTTCCGCTGCTATGGCTCGAAGCTGAGGATATTCAGCAGCTGTCTCACCTGTCACCCGCCGACCTCATCCCGGGTGCTGAATCGCCTGTCAGTACGCAGAGACAGCGCATTCACCTGGCTGACAAGGATGAATACACCAAACAGGTTGCTAACATCAGGGAGCTGATCAATTCCGGGCATGCCGGCAAAGTTGTGCTGTCGAGGCAGATCCTGATTCCGGCAACGCAATCACACAAACCAGCCGCGTTGTTTAACATGCTTTGCGATCTTTATCCTGATGCTTTTGTTTACCTGACTTCATTCCCCGGTTATGGCACCTGGGCAGGAGCCTCTCCGGAAACCCTCATCCAATACCGGGGGTCTTCCATCAGAACGATGGCTCTTGCAGGTACACGCGATGCGCTTTCCCCGGCAGAATGGTCGGCTAAAGAGCAGGATGAGCATGCCTTTGTAAGCCGGTATATCCTTGATCATCTTCAGCAGCAAGGCTGTACCGGGATCACTGTGACAGCACCCTTTACAGTGAAAGCCGGCAGGCTGGAGCACCTGCGCACCGACATCACCGCACTTAGCAGCATTCAACAGCTGCCGGCTATCGTGAATGCACTCCATCCGACCCCGGCCGTGTGCGGTCTGCCCACCCTGAAAGCTGAAACCGTGATCAGGCAGACTGAAAAGCACGACCGCACCTACTATACCGGCTATCTCGGCCCTGTCCTGGCCGGAGAAATCAGCCTGTTCGTCAACCTCCGTTGTATGCAGATGATCAACGGGGGGATACTGGTGTATGTTGGCGGCGGACTTACCGCACTATCGGACCCCGTAGCTGAATGGGAAGAAACGGGGCTTAAAAGCACAACACTGTTGCCGGTAATCGAAAAAATGCAGAATTTAGCAGACTGATACCAACACATGAACAAGGGCAAGGAACAGATCAGCCTGCTGGCGATGCTGATGACAGAGAAGGGAATAACCCATGTGGTTGTCTCACCCGGCTCACGCAATGCGCCCGTGATAATCATACTCTCGCAATACGAACAGCTTAAACTGGTCAGTATAGCCGATGAGCGGAGTGCCGGCTTTTATGCCCTCGGCATCGCCCTCACCACGGGCAGACCTGTTGCCCTGGTCTGCACCTCCGGATCTGCCAGCCTCAATTACGCACCAGCCATCGCCGAAGCTTATTATCAGAAAGTTCCCCTGCTGGTGATTACCGCCGACCGCCCTGAGGAGTGGATTGATCAGGGTGACGGACAAACCATACGTCAGGAACGGGTTTTTGCCAACTACATACGCAAAAGTTACCACCTTCCGGTCTCTGCCGGTTCGCCTGATTCTCTTTGGTACACCGGACGCCTGCTCAACGAAGCCACCGACCGTTGCCTGTATCCGGCTGCCGGGCCGGTGCACATCAACCTGCCCCTGGCCGAACCCCTTTACAACATAGCAAAGGAGCCTTCGCTGCCGGCAGTGCGGAACATACGCATGGCTTCCTGCGAAACCGTGGTTTCAGAAACAGAGGTGAAACGGCTAACCACCCTGTGGAACAACGCAGGCCGCAAATTGATCCTCACAGGCCAGCTGGCATTGAATCCGCCTCTGCAGTCAGCACTTGATCAGCTGGCAACGGACGAGTCGGTCATCGTTCTTACCGAAACTACATCCAATCTTTACAACCCGGCTTTTATCGGATGTATCGACCGCGTGATTGACGGTTTGGACGAAACAGCAGCTGCTGAGTTCAGGCCTGACATCCTGCTTACGTTCGGAGGAGCGGTGGTTTCGAAAAAAATCAAGTCGCTGATCCGCAAATTGAAGCCCGCTGAACACTGGCATGTAGGGGATGACCCTGAAGAGTTTTACCTCGACACTTACCAGTCGCTCACCCTTACCATCCCCGCGAAGGCTGAGGTATTTGCCGGTCAGCTTGCAGCTCGCTGTGTAAGCAGGCCGGGCAGCTACCAGCGCTTGTGGCACGACAGGTCTTCCTTCAGAAAAC
>CALMDN010000142.1 GCA_937864935.1 uncultured Bacteroidales bacterium | reverse complement strand
CCTGCGGTCAATCATGAGTTTCATGGTGCTTCCGACCCTGGCCAGGTTGTTGCTGTGTGAGATATCCTGCTGCAGGAGCATAAGTTCCTCCACCCTGCGGGCCTTGACAGCCGGTCTGACATCATCGCGCATCCTGGCTGCCGGGGTATTCTCTTCATGCGAATAGCTGAAAACACCCATGCGCTCAAACCTGAACCGCTCCACAAACTGCTTCAGTTCGTTGAATTCGGCAGCGGTTTCACCCGGATAGCCAACAATAAAGCTGGTTCTGATGGCAATTTCGGGTACCCTGTTGCGAATGGTTTCAATCAGCTTTATGGTCGCTTCCGTATCGTGTCCGCGACGCATCGACCGGAGAATCCGGCTGCTGATGTGCTGGAGCGGAATATCCAGGTAACGGCAGATTTTCGGGTTGTCCCTCATGATATCGAGCACCTTCAGCGGGAAGCCCGCCGGATAGGCATAATGCAACCGGATCCGCTCTATACCCTCAATCAGGGAGAGTTTGTCAAGGAGGGCTGGCAGTTGTCTTGAGCGGTTAATATCCAGTCCATACGATGAAAGGTCCTGGGCTATCAGAATCAGCTCTTTTACTCCGGAAGAAGCCAGAAACCGCGTTTCTTCCAGCAGGTCATCCACCGGTTTGGAAATGTGCCTGCCCCGGATTCCCGGGATGGCACAGAAGGAGCAACTGCGGTTACAGCCTTCAGAAATCTTGAGGTATGCAAAATGGGGCGGAGTTCCGATGATCCTTTCGTTCAGTAACTCTTCCCTGAATGGAGCGTTGAGTTCTGTGAGAATGGCGTTCAGGTCGTTTACCCCGAAAAAGCCGTCAACTTCGGGTAGCTCACTGATCAGCTCATCTTTGTAGCGCTGAGACAAACAACCCATTACATAGACTTTGCTGACCCTCTGCTCCTTTTTCGCCTGAACCCAGCTCAGAATGGTGTTCACCGATTCCTCCCTGGCATCGTGGATAAATCCGCAGGTATTTACTATCACCATGTCGGCATCAGCCTCGCTGTCGTGCACTGCCGAAAGACCAGCCGCACTGAGTTGCCGGAGCATCACTTCAGAATCCACCAGGTTCTTGGAGCAACCCAGGGTAATCACGTTAACCGTCTTGTTTTTGAATGGCTTGGTCTTCACAGGATGGGAGAATAAGGAAGGAAAGGAGTGGTTATCTGCTTTAATGACAGAGAACGGTTAACCGCGCTGGGGCATCAGTTGAACAGGGAGTCGACAAACTCTTCCTTTATAAATGGCTGGAGATCGGTCATTTTCTCACCGATACCGATGTATTTCACCGGAATCCTGAACTGATCAGAAATGCCGATCACCACACCTCCTTTGGCCGTACCGTCAAGTTTGGTAAGGGCAAGGGCATTCACCTCGGTGGAGGCCGTAAACTGCCTGGCCTGTTCTATAGCATTCTGTCCGGTGGAGGCATCGAGTACCAGCAGCACTTCGTGGGGGGCGTCGGGGATCAGCTTCTGCATCACATTCCTGATCTTCGAAAGCTCGTTCATCAGGTTGATTTTGTTGTGCAGCCTGCCGGCTGTATCAATGATGACTACATCGGCTTTGCGTGCAAGGGCTGATTTCAGGGTATCGAAGGCAACAGAAGCCGGATCGGCACCCATTCCCTGACTGATGCAGGGTACCCCTACCCTGCCGGCCCAGATTTCAAGCTGAGAAACGGCGGCAGCCCTGAAGGTATCGGCAGCTCCGAGTACCACGCTTTTCCCGGCTGCTTTAAACTGATAGGCCAGCTTTCCGATGGTGGTGGTTTTTCCAACTCCATTAACCCCGACTACCATAATTACATATGGCAATTCCCTTGGCGGAAAGTCGAAGCCTTCAACCAGCTGGCTCCTGTCGGCTTCACCCAGCAAACCGCTGATCTCTTCACGCAGTATCTGGTTCAGCTCGGCGGTCCCAAGAAATTTATCGCGCGCAACCCGCTTCTGGATGCGTTCGATGATCCTGAGGGTGGTATCCACTCCTACATCGGAGGTAACGAGTATCTCTTCCAGGTTGTCGAGCACCTCATCGTCGACCTTCGATTTACCGATTATCGCTTTGGAGAGCTTACCAAAGAAACTGGTTTTGGTCTTCTCCAGCCCTTTGTCGAGGTCCTGCTTCTTTTCTTTCGAGAAAAATGAAAAAATACCCATCAGAATTATATTAACGGTGTTGCACAAAGTGCAAATTTAGGAATTATGGCGGTACAGCAGCAGTTAAAATAAAAAAGGGTCTTTTCTCATGATGAAGAAAAGGCCCTGAAAATCAATTCTGTATATGCTTATTTCTTAGCCAGGAAATCTTTAACCGAATCGTTGGCTACAATACTTTCCTTGAATGTATAGGCACCGGTTTTGGGTGACCTTACCATGCGGATAACTTTAGCATAATCCTTACCTGATGAAGTTCTCAGGGTTGCAACTACTTTCTTTGCCATGGTCTGATGTTATTTAATTTCTTTGTGAACAGTTACTTTCCTGAGGATAGGATTGTATTTCTTAATCTCAAGCCTCTCGGGAGTATTCTTTTTATTTTTGGTGGTTACATACCTGCTGGTGCCTGGCATACCACTTGTTTTGTGCTCGGTGCACTCAAGTATAACCTGAATCCTTGCTTCTTTGCTCTTCTTAGCCATTGTTCAAAGCTTTATTTTTTTCGGACTGCAAAAATACAAACATTTACTTACCAACCAAAGAGATAGCACGAAAAAATAGATAAAATCCTGATTTTTTCTGAGCAACCTTCAAAGATTATTGATTATTTGATTCATTACTAAATAGTTATGAGATTTACAGAAGATACCAACACCTTATTGTTCATACTTTTCACCAGTTGTCTGTCGGACAGAATCAGGATATCTCTGATTTTTGATTAGGTTTGGACGAAAATTCGGTTGCGGATGCAGTGGACAATACTGATCAACGGGTTCAGGGCTTATCTTCAGGTTGAACGGTCGATGTCGGTCAACACCGTAGAATCCTACATCCGCGACATCCGGAAGCTGGCAGATTATTTCAGTTCCACGGGATCAGCCTTGCCGCCGGCCAGTGTCAGACTGAAAGATCTGCAGGGTTTTCTGGCCGCTTTAACCGGGCTTGGCATCGCAGCTTCCAGCCAGTCGAGGATTATTTCCGGCATACGGTCGTTCTATCACTACCTCCTGCTCGAGAATGAAATCGCTGCAGATCCCACCGAGTTGCTCGAAATGCCGAAGAAAGGGCTGAAACTGCCTGAGGTCCTCTCCGAAAACGAAATCACACTGGTGATCGATTCGGTCGACCTGAGCAAACCCCAGGGAGAACGCAACAAAGCCATGCTGGAAATCCTTTACGGATGTGGTCTCAGGGTCTCGGAACTGGTCAACCTGAAGCTGTCGGATCTGCACTTCAGCGAGGATTTTATCACGGTAACGGGCAAAGGCAACAAACAACGCATTGTACCTGTGGGGAGCGCAGCCAGAAAGCAGGTGATGAACTACCTCACCTGGATCAGAAACAAACAGACCGTGGCTGCCGACAGCGAAAACATCGTGTTTCTCAACAACCGCGGACACAAGCTCACCCGGGCCATGATTTTTGAAATCGTGAAGAAAGCCACTGCAGAAGCCGGAATCCGCAAGAACATCAGTCCGCATACCCTGCGTCATTCATTTGCAACGCACCTCATTGAGAACGGGGCCGACCTGAGGGCGATACAGGATATGCTCGGTCATGCATCCATCACCACCACCGAAATCTATACACACATCGACCGCGAATTTCTCAGGCAGAGTATCCTGAGGTTTCATCCGCGAAGTAAAAGGAATAAATAGCTTCCAGCAACGAAAAACAGGGTCTAACCGGTGGCCGGAAAAACCCTGTTTAATGAGATACTGGTAAGGAATCAGGAATCAGTCTTCGTCCTCTTCCTCATCGTCAAATTCTTCAATTTCGCCGTTTTCGTTCACAAACACTCCCCAGTTAACTGTAACAAGTCGTCCATCCTGGAAGTAGAAATCGATCAGACCTTCATCGAAGGAAACGCGTTTTTCGCCCCACTCTTCGGTTTCGGTATCAATTTGGGTGAGCCCTTCCTTTTTCATCAGGGCAGTGATTTCTTCCTCAGTCATTTCAAACACTTTTTGTCCGAAAAGGGTGGCATCCCTGTTGTCGGTTTCAAAGCAGGAAAGAACATGTTTGTTCTTACCTTCAAAAAACACTGAAATACCCATTTTGTCGTAATTCCAGAGTATGGTATCGAGATCCTCGTCGGCTTCTTCGCCCAGATTCTCAACTTCGTCGGGTTTACCGATTATTTTCTCGATATGTTCGGGCAAATCACCGAATTTAAGGTCATTGAGACCATCGAGCAGAAGAATTTCCATGTTCATTTTTACAATGGTTTGATGGTTGATATAAATGGTTTGTTATGATTGGCAAAAATAATCAATTAAAGGGTGAATCCGGTTCTTTGGCCATATAGTGATAGGCCAGCCGGCTCATGATTTTGGGCATCAGCTGGTTGAGGAGTACTGAGAGTTTACCTTCGAGTAAGGTGAGGATAATGGAGTCCTTTCTGCGGAGGGTGGCTTTCACGATCTTACGTGCAGCCACAGAGGCAGGCATCATGTTGGCTTCATTTCTGGGGGTTTCACCCTGAATGGTTCCGTCCGCTTTGAGTGCCGCGGTTCTGATGTTCGATGAGGTGAATCCGGGTGCTGCTACCAGCACATGCAGCCCTGTCTTCAGGTTTTCGCACCTCAGGGTATCGAGGAAACCCCGCACGGCAAACTTGGATGCCGAATAGCCGGTACGTCCGGGTAAACCGACATAGCCGGCAACAGAAATGACCCCGACGACTGACCCCCTGGTTTTCAGAAGGTGCGGTAAAGCATATCTGGTACAATACACGGTGCCCCAGAAGTTGGTATCCATCAGCCTCTTCAGGACGCTGAGGTCGGTTTTGGCAAATACTGCCCGCATGGAAATGCCGGCGTTGTTCACCAGGATGTCGATGCTGCCAAAATGGCTGACAGTCTGTTCAATCAGGTTTCTGCAATCCTCTTCCACACTGACATCGGCCCTCACCGCCATGGCTTTGATGCCGGCAGCCCTGATTTTCTGAAGTGCCTCATTCAGGTTCTGCTCATTCCGTGCGCTGATAACAATACCGGCACCCAGACGGCCGAATTCCATGGCCAGGGCAAAACCTATCCCAGAAGATCCTCCGGTGATAACAACAACCTTATCTCGTAAATCCTTCATAAATCAGAGCCTTTGCAAAGCTACATTTTTTAGTGGTTTTTTTCAGCAGTTTACGATGTCTGTATCAAAATAGTTGTCGGAAGCAGTTTATCCTGCCGTATTTTGGGTGATTTACTATTTTAGAGGTCATTTTACAAGCACTATGCCAGAAACAGTAAAGATAGAGATCTGCGCCGGTTCTGTTGAGTCGGCCATAGCAGCCAGGCAGGGCGGGGCACACAGGATTGAACTGTGTACTGCCCTGTCGGAAGGGGGATTAACCCCATCGCAGGGAATGACAGAGTATGCGAAAAACATCCTGAAACTCGAAACATTCGTCCTGATCAGACCCCGCCCCGGTGACTTCAACTACAGCAGGGCTGAATTCGACATCATGAAGTCAGACATTTTCGCCGCCAAAGCCAGGGGTGCAGACGGCATTGTGGTGGGCATGATCAATACCGACGGAACCGTTGACACCTGCCGTATGAAAGAGATCGTCGAAATGGCCGGCTCCATGCAGGTCACCTTTCACCGGGCCTTCGATATGACCCGGGATCCCTCCGAAGCACTGGAAACCATCATCGGCCTGGGATGTCACCGTATCCTTACTTCAGGGCAGGCAGCTACAGCCCTGGATGGTGCAGAAGTTATTGCCCGGCTGGTTGCCCAGGCCGGCAAGCGGATCGCCATTATGCCCGGAGGCGGAATCAACCCGCAGAACCTCAGAACACTCTACCAAATTACCGGAGCCACTGAATACCATACCTCTGCCTCCTCCCCGGCTTTCAGCAGGATGCGTTACCGCAGG
>CALMDN010000141.1 GCA_937864935.1 uncultured Bacteroidales bacterium | reverse complement strand
GCCTGCCCGATGGATAAAGCAACCAAGGTGCTTTAAATACCATCGGGCAGGTTTTCTTTCTGTAAATCTGCTCTGTCTCCTGTTTTATGAACCTTAAACAACCTGGAGATCCCGCAGGCAAACTACCCATCAACTGATTATGATTTCTGGTCAATGCACTTTCAGTCCCGGAACACTGCTGTGGCATTATACGACCTTCCGTGAATATGTAAACAAATCAGAACAATTTATTGTTATATACACCTCTTTTACATGCTGAAACCTGAATAGGCAGCAAAAACCTGACAATTACAATGGCTAAGATCAGAAAAGAACCCGTCGATAAATGGATTATTGACCCGATGAGAAGATTCTTAAGCAATTCCTCCATGAGTGGAATTGTACTTTTTTCTTCCGCGTTGATTGCCATCATTCTTTCAAACAGTCCATGGGCTGAAGAATTTCATCATTTCTGGGAAACGAAAATATCGGTTGGACTTCATGACTGGCAATTGTCAAAAAGTCTGCACCACTGGATCAACGACGGTTTGATGGCTATTTTCTTTTTTGTTGTCGGACTGGAGCTTAAGCGCGAGATCATCAGCGGAGAGCTCAGCAACCCGAAAGCAGCAATGCTACCCATTGCAGCAGCTCTTGGAGGAATGCTTGTCCCTGCCATGGTATACTTTGCTTTGAATCCATCGGGTGAAACATCGGGAGGCTGGGGAATTCCCATGGCAACGGATATCGCTTTTGCCCTGGGAATCCTGTACCTGTTGGGAGACAAGGTTCCTGTTTCACTGAAAATCTTTCTGACTGCGCTGGCAATTACTGACGACCTGGGAGCCGTGCTGGTAATTGCGTTTTTCTACACTTCGGATATCAACCTGAGCAGTCTTCTGGTAGCCGGCATCTTTTTGATCATTCTAATCCTCGCGAACAGAACTGGCGTGAGAAATACGCTTTTTTACGGACTGGTTGGCATTGGAGGGCTCTGGCTGGCTTTTCTGATGTCGGGTGTACACGCAACCATTGCCGCTGTGCTGGCAGCTTTCACCATCCCTGCCAACGCAAAGATATCAGAAGAACTCTATTCCCGTAAGCTTTCCACTCTGCTCGAGCGATTTAAAAAGGCCAAACCAAACAACAGTCCGACGGTAACCACCGAACAACTGCACATTCTTGAAGAAATCAGGTATGTATCGGAAAAAGCGCTGACGCCCCTGCAAAGGCTCGAACATGCCATGCACCCATTTGTCTCTTTCGTAGTCATGCCCTTGTTTGCCCTTGCCAATGCAGGAATCAGCCTGAGTGCCGATAGCCTCAGTTTATTGGGAAACAGCATTACATTGGGCGTTTTCTTCGGACTGGTGATTGGAAAAGTTATTGGAATTCTTGGATTTACCACGCTTGTTATCAAGCTGAAATGGGCTGCCTTCCCGGAGGGAATTACCCGGAGGCATCTGATAGGAGCAGGTTTTCTGGCGGGAATCGGATTCACCATGTCGCTGTTCATTTCACAACTTGCTTTTGAGAATCCGCTATACATTGAAGCAGCTAAGATCGGTATCCTGCTGGCCTCGCTAACTGCCGGTACCATCGGCTATCTGATCATCAGTTCGAGCAGTAAAAGTAACTGACGTGCCGATTTCCCAGAAAACGGTCTGATTGAGCGGGCTGAAATCAACTCTTACGGTTCTGTGCGTTTTTGGAGTTGCTTCACCAGCTGATCTCCCAGCCCTATATTGTACCCCTCTGACTGCCAGGTAATCTCGCCCATTTGGTTTAGAATTACCAGCAGAGGCCATTGGGGTTCACCGGAAATACTGCATGCCGTGCGCACAGCTTCAGATATTTCACCTGCCGAATCATGACCAAAGATTTTCCTATCGGGCAGACTCCCGTATCGTGAGGGATCGAATCCACTGCCCAGCTTTTGCTGTGCCACCACGAAGAGGACAGTACCGCCCCATTTATCCAGACCGGCCTTTACAGCTTTTATGTCTTCCATCAGGTGCTTTGTCGGCTCCTTTGCGGGATCTATCAGTGCAATGATCAATCCCTGAGGGCCCATGCTTTCGCTGAGTTTCCGGGACGTTTTGGCCGGGATTCCTGTGTAACCCGCACCCAGATCTGCTTTACCGAGGATGCCTGATTGTTGCTTTGCACTGGCCAGGTCAACACTGACTACGGATTGCTCTCCCGCTTTTACCCTGAAGTGGGTCATCGTACAGAGCACCGATCCGTTATCCTGCCGGTTGCCGGTGACCAGCCGGTAATACCCGGAGTCTACACTCAGCACACAGGGAAACTCCCTCAAGGATTCATCAAATTCATAGTCAAGGGTGACAAACTTCCCCTTTTCGAATCTGCCAATGGTGAAATGTGTGTAATACCGTGGAATGAATTCAGGATCTCCGGAGGCATTCAACAGTTTCACTTCTCCCCTTGGAACACTCTTTTCAGTCGTATTTCCAAAAAACACATCGGCCCAGTTCCCTGATTTCACATACTGAGGCCTGCGGGTGGCCGGCTCAAGGCGGGCAGGAATACCGAAACTGCGGGCAATGGCCACGAACAGCAGATCGCGCGAGTAGCGGTCAGCTATGCCAAGCTGGAGCGAACCCTCAGGTGTGAGCGGCACACCATAATAATTGCTTATCGTATCGAGAACAATGTGCTTGCTGATCCATTTTCTGATTTCCTCAGGTTGACTGCGGAATGCCTCAGCTTCTGCAGCACTGAAGTATTGCCGGATGAAACTCCTCCACGGGCTTACCAGTTCACGGCCGATGCGCGGAGATTTTACAAAACCAATGAATCGCTGATCCTGAGTATTTTCAACAGGTTCAGATTTCACTGCTGATTCAAGATGATCTGAAAGGGTAACTGCCTGTATATCATGAAGGTCCTTTTCCGAAATCAGCGAGAGCAGGTTCATCCCTTCGGCGACCTCAACTGATGTCAGGCTTTTCGCAAAAGTTACAATTTCTTTCCAGTTGCCCCGGCTAAGCGAAACATAATGCCACAGGCTGCCGGCACTGATCCCCTTTTCAGCTTCCAGGTCAGCTATAGCCAGCGAATCGATGAATGATGCAATGTAAACACCCCGGATGGAGTCTTCCTGCTTCAGCCGGAGGTTGTTGAGATCAACAAGTGACTGATCGGTGGGTGCAATGGCCTGTTTTACCGGTGGCGTAAGGGTAAACTGTTCATCAGGAAGGGTGTAGGATAATTCGGAAAGCCTGACAATCAGGGTATCGGATGAACTTCCCGGAGCCCTGACTTCACCGAACCGGTCATTTTTTAGAGCCCTGACCAACAGATCGCCATAACCTGTGGTTGCGCTGCAGGTTCCCTGGCTTCCGGTATACAGGGTTGCGATCGGATAAAATTCAGCATAGTTGTATAGCAGAAATTCCACCCTGGCCTTCTCAACCGGTTTTCCGTCGGTACCCAGGACCTTTACCGGCAGGGATTTGGTTTTTGTATAGTTGCTGAGCAGGTTCAGGCGGGTAAACAAGGATGTTTTTTCGAGCACTTCCTCACTTCCTTCGTACTGGCCGAATACAAAGGTATGGGTCATCATGGCACGTTTTACCGGTTCGGCAAACCAGGCAACATCAAGGGCTGGCTCGGGTTCACAGGCTCCCATGAAGTGCCATTTGCCATCAATCCACACTTCCACCCAGGCATGGTTGTCGTCGGTGTGTGCCCAGCGGGGTGTATAAACCTGGCGGGCAGGAATACAAACCGAGCGGAGGGCCGCTACGGCAAAGGTCGATTCCTCTCCGCAGCGTCCGAAGGCGGTTCTCACGGTAGTCAGCGGGCCGGATGTCCGTTCATCGGTCGATTTATAAACCACTTTCTCGTGACACCAGTGGTTGACCTCAAGTGCAGCTTCCGCCATGCCAAGGCCTTTGATCCTGTCTTTCAGCTCAGCAAAAAACACCTGCCGGGCTGTATCGGTGTATTCGTTGTTTACCCTGTATGGTAGAACAAAATGCAGGAACTCAGCTTCAGGCACAGATCTTCCCCAGCTGAAACAGTCACGTGCTTCGAGGGCTGACTGTACCTGCCTGAGATAATACTCACCATCATTCAGCGAAAGATCGCTTAAAGGCATAAATGCATACAGAAACTCCAGCCCTTCCCTTTCAGCTCCGGTAAGCTCCCTGCCGAAAACACCAAACAAAACGGAATCGCGTCCGGCAGCAAGTTCTCTACGATCCAGATACTGTTCATGTACCAGTTTACGATAGTCCTTATCAACAATCAGATGCTTGTTATCTGTTGATTTACAAGATATTGACAACAATAGTACCGGAATGGCAAACCTCAGAAGATGCTTCATGACCAGGTGGTTTTTAAGAATCCGAAGTTATAAAAGTTATCAAAGAATAAAAGTCATTTTTTTCGGCAGACATTGGATTACCTGAACAAGCGGATGGCCCGTCAATATGGCCTCCTGCAGCCCGGAACCAAAAATGATGCTAAGTTGATATATCCCCGTGGCTCAATGTGTTGATTACTTTTTTTCAATTTGACCTATCTTTCTGTAAATAAACCTTTCGTATAAATTTGTGGTATTGTTAATTACTTTTACATACCAGATGCTAAACTTAAGATACTTTTAACATATATTTGTGAAGAGCTGATTACATTTGTTCTCAATATGTTTTATACTGAAGTTGATTCTTTCTGCAATATAGCCATTCCGATAAACCCCAGAATAGATAACATCAATCCATCACTAACTGTAAAATTATTTTACACATGAACTACTTTAAGGCAATTCTGTCAGCAATCATTATGCTGACAATGACTGGTTTATCATCCAAAGGAGAGGTATTCACCATTGGTCCATCAGACGGACTTTATTTCTATCCCACAACTTTCAGCCAGGTCCCTGAGGGGGGAGACACCATTAAAATCCTGGCCGGCCGCACCCGGGCAATGAAGTTCTTCTTTCTTGAAGGATCTGCGTCAGCACCGATTGTTGTGATCAATCAAGGGGGGCAGGTTTCCATTGATGATACAACCGCCTGGGGGGCTATGGTTTTTGAAAGCTGCCGTTTTATGAAGGTCAGCGGGCAGGGCGACAATTCGTTTCATTACGGATTCAGGCTGAGGGCTGCAACGGCCGGGCTGTCGTTTGGCGGACTCAGCAGTGACTGCGAGGTCGGTTTTGTTGAAATTCACCACAGCGGATTCTTCGGGATTGTGGCCAAGAAGGATTACGGTGGAACACCTCCTTTCCCCTATCCTCAGTTTAACAACCTGATCATCCACGACACCTACATCCATCACGTGGATGAAGCCATGTATATCGGAGAAACCAAATCACCCGGTATGGAGCTCAGGCATGTCAGGATTTTCAACAACATCGCAGCCTATTGTCAGCGTGAAGCCATTCAGCTTGCCAATTGCCCTGAGGATGTGGAGGTTTACAACAATTATTGTTTCAATACGGGCCGGGAAAACCTTCTGAATCAGCGGGGCTCTTTCCAGATCGGCGACAATACGGTCGGAAGATACTACAACAACCTCTTTATGAAATGCCCTGCAACCGGCATTATTATAATGGGAAGCGGAGATATTGAGGTTTTCAGCAATTTTATTGCCAATACAATCGGCGTTTTCATCGATAACCGTCAGTTTTCCAACGTTCCGTCTGCAATCTCCCTTTACGGGAATTATTTTTACAACAACAACCCAACAGGCACCGAACTGCTCTCCAGCCTCAACGAAATCAACGAAATACACCTGTTGAATAACCGGTACAATTCACCACGGGTTTTTGCAAAAAACAAAGAAGGCAGGGTACCATTGTGGGATACCACAGGCAATTACTTTACCCAGGTCGATACCGTGCTGTATCAGATCAGCAACGGCATTTTTACACTGCTCCCCGGCAATCCGGCAGAATACAGCAATATGGGGCCAAAACCCGGCCTTTCCTATGTAATGAATTCAACCCCGGAATTCGCCACACCGGCTGATCAGTACATCAGTTTCGGCGACTCCCTGAATCTGCTGATTGCCGCAACAACCAGCGACAACGATGTGCTGACCTTTGAAGTCCGGGATCTTCCGGCGTTTATAACCGCCGAATCAGCCGGCAATGGCTTTTTACGCCTGAAGGGATACTCCACAGCAGAAACCAAAGGTGTCTTTCATCCCGTCATTCTGGTTCACGACAGCAGCCACAATGCCTATGACAGAATAAAATTCAAAATTGCTTTTAAAGATACCCTGAATGCCGATCCGGTTCTGTCGCTTCAGAACACCTATGCCATGGAATCTGCTTCAAAACTTCAGGTAAACATTACTGCTGCTGATACCGATAATGATCCCATCACCTACAATGTAGCAGGATTGCCGGAATTTGCCACAGTTAAGGTAGTTGCCGGAATGGCTTACATCAATTTCAATCCAGTGCTGGCCGACACCGGTGAATATCCCATGGAGGTAATTGCTGACGATGGCTATGGAAATCCCGATACCGCAGCGGTCGTTCTTACGGTCAGCAAACCGGTATTAACTGAAGGCCGACTGCTCTACCGGGTAAACTGCGGAGGACCTGAGCTTACCGATACTGAGCTGAACTGGCAAAGAGACAAGGAGAAAACCGCAGAATATGGTACTGACTATTCCTATGCAACCGGCAGCCATTCCTGGAAAGGCACCAACACGACTGAAGCCCCGGATTCGCTCTTCGGTCCTTACCGTTGCTGTTTCACCAACATGGACTCCTTCGGTTACGACATTCCGCTACCAACAAACGGTCTTTACGAACTGAACCTCTATTTCGCAGAACGCTATGTTGAAGTGAACAACAACACAACCTTTGTCTTCGGTGTATCCGTTGAAGACAGCACTGTGCTCGATTCATTCAACATCTATAGCGAATACGGGTTTCATGCCGCCAAAAAGCAATATACCGTCCCGGTTACTGACCAGCGTCTCAACATCACTGTTACAAAGCAACAATACGATGCAAAGCTTAACGGGATGGAAATCAGGTTTCTTGAAGCCTACAACAATGCACCTGAGTTAAGCGGACTTTCTGATGTTACAATGAACGAAGCTACTACCCGTACATTAACCCTGAGTATTTCTGATGATGATTTCCCCGGATGTAATCCCATTTCAACCGTAATGCAAAACGCACCTGCCTTCATCAGTTTCACTGAAACCAACGGAAATTACAGCCTGGCATTATCCCCAACATACAGTGATGCAGGCACTTATGACAGTATCCATATTGTAACATCCGATGTTTGTAATTCCCGCGAATACATCTTCAGGGTAACCGTAATTGATCAGTTTGAGAATCATCCCCCTGTACTTGGTGAGCTTCAGCCGGTTTCAATGGATGAAGGAACTACAGCAGAATACCTGTTTTCAGCTTCTGATTCCGACAACCAGACACTGACTTTCAGTCTTTCAGACCTGCCTTCTTTTGCACAGTTTATCCAGACATCTAACGGATATGGTAAACTTGTTCTGACTCCCGGATACAGCGGTTCGGGAGAATACCCGGTAATTATTTCTGTTACCGATACGTATCAGGCGGTTGATAGGGATACACTGATCATTTCGGTCATTAACTCACCGGTGGTGGAGAGAATCATCCTGAATGCATCCATGATTACCGATCTTGTGCGACCGCCCTACGGAAGCTGGCAGTCACCGGCTTACCTGGTCGATGAACAGGACAAAGACCCTTTGCTCAATCAGCATCCGAACAGTCTGTCGTGGAAGCCCTATTACAACATCAACTATTCACCCTACCACATCTATTTTGACCTGGGTCAGGAGTATGTTATTAAAAAAGTGTACGTTCATGACATGAACAACGTGGCCCCGCTGGTATTCTCCTACGGAACCCCTGACAGCTGGAACGACTGGTTTACTGAGCCCTGCAATGGCTATGTTCATTGGAAACTTCACACCACCGATGTTACCACGCGTTACATCAGGATTTCAGAATACAACACCATCTCGGCCTATGCCAATGAAATCGCTGTATACGGATACCCGGTTGAAGAAAAATCAGCAGAGGTAGCTGTTGAACCGGAATCACTGGTTGTTTATCCCAACCCTGCTTCAACAAACATCAACATCAGTGGATTTGAAGATGGCTGGGCAGTAAGAATGTTCGACATCACCGGCCGTTTGGTGATTTCCACCGATAAAGATGTCCTGGACGTTACCAGGCTTCAACCCGGCATTTATAACCTTGTGATTGTTGCGCAGAACAACAAGATGATCAGAACAAGCAGGGTGGTAGTCGAATAAGTGTTTGACAGCCAGATGCATGCAAATATCTTCATCAAAAAATGATTTCTGATTCTGCTTTTGAAAACCCTGTCTGATTTAAAAAATCAGGTGGGGTTTTTAAGTTTTGGCCGAAAATGATGAACAGTCATTGCGTTAAAAATCAGACCAGATAAAAAATATTTCATGTTTTTTTTCAAAATATCCAATTACATCAAGGCTTTTGGCGGATAAAGACTATAAATTCGCTTCCCTTCGTTTTAAAAATCCGAACCACTGAATCAATCTTTCAACCAAATACTTAAACAAATTATCCTTATTGCAATGAAACAAAAAATCGCTGTAACCTTACTTTTTATGATGGCAATACTGAATTGCCATGCACAAATTGACCTGAATAAGGTGGTAAAACGAAGCACAAAAAAAGCCGAACGCAATGTTGAAAACAGGGTGGAGAAACGCATTGACAAGGGTGTTGACAAGTCACTGGATGCCGTTGAAGAAGGCATTGACGATACGGTGAAAGGCGATGGGAAGGAAAAGAAGCAGGACAGTGATAAAAAAAACGTTAAAGACTCTGAAGAGAAATCAGGCAATGAGAACAAAAACATAAAGCCTCAGGAAGAAGAAAACAAATCCGGTGAGGTGGTACAGCCCGAAAAGCAGAAACCGGTGCTTGAGTGGGCGAAATATGACTTTGTGCCGGGTACTGAGATCATTTTCGAAGACAATCAGGTTGGTGAACAAAACGGAGAATTCCCGTCAAAATGGGATCTTGCCGGAGGAGCAGCAGAAAATGCAATGTTCGACGAAACGGGTGTCATTATGTTTCTTAAGACAAACAGCAACGGATTGGATGGCATTGTACCTTTGCTTAAAAACAACAGCGAAGATTACCTTCCTGAAGAATTTACCCTGGAGTTTGATGCATACTTTGAGAAACCGGCCATTGGCTACCGTTTATATCTGTTCGACACTAAAAACCAGCGTAATCTTGATCCGGGCAACAATGTCAGCAACCGCTACTACCTTCGCTTTTATCAGAATGCTGCCGATGGAAAGGATATGACCAAAGGTTATTATCCTGGCTTTACAGGAGCCAATGAAAGCAAATGTCAGCCAGGATGGAGACACATTGCATTGTCATTCAACAAACGGGCCTTGAAGGTATACATTGACGATGCAAGGGTACTGAATATCCCCAATCTGGAAATCAACCCTGTCGGCCTCACCCTGTGTTTCCACAACCCGAGCGGTACCTACAAAGGATTTGTAAAAAACATACGCATTGCCAAAGGAGCCGTCCCGCTCTACGATAAATTCCTCACCGACGGAAAATTCATCACCACCGGTATCCGCTTCGATGTAAACAAATCGGTGATCAGACCGGAATCAATGGGTACCATAAACTATGTGGTTAAAATGATGCAGGATCATCCGGAACTGAAGTTCTCGGTAGAGGGACATACCGACAGCGACGGGGAGGAAACCTCAAACCTCAGACTTTCTGAATCACGTGCGGGGGCTGTAGTGGAGAAGATGACCGCACTTGGTATTTCCAGAGATCGTCTTACCTCCAAAGGGCATGGTGAATCAAAACCCCTGGCAGGAAACGACACCCCCGAAGGAAAAGCACAGAACCGCAGAGTAGAATTTGTAAAATTTTAGCCCGATGAAAAAAGCCTTCACATTGATTCTTGCCATGATGACAATAAGTCTGATGGCACAAAACAACCAACGGTACGAATTCCGTTCCATGATCGTTACCTACAGCCTCGAATCTTCCGGCATGGGTACCACCTCTGCGGGAACAAAAACCCTGAAGATTGATGACTTTGGCGCCAAAGAAGCCCGCGAGGAAAAATCCTCATCCACTACTTCGCTTTTCGGTAAAACAACCAGGGAAGACAAACACACCCTCGATCTGCTGGAAGGCGATTACGGATACTCGATAAACTTAATTACCCGCGAAGGCACCCGGATGAATGTGACTGAAATGGTAAATGCTTTCCGTCCCGCCGGAATGGCCATGGCAAAGGATTTTGAAAAATACCAGGGGAAGGACGGCATGAAACTTTTTGTTGAAGACAATGGAGGCAGCTGGCATGGAGATGAAACCTTTCTCGGCAAATCCTGTCAGGTTTTCAGCCTGATGGGGGTTAAGATGTGGATGTATAAAGGCCTGATTATCAAATCGGAGAGCACTGCCTATGGAATGAACATCAGGGAAACTGCCTTGTCGGTTCAGGAAAATGTCAGCATCCCTGCTTCAGCCTTTGCATTGCCTGATGGAATCACCCTCACCGATCTCGACAAAATGGAGGGCCTGGAGGGCATTCTGGGAGGTCTGGCAGAAAACGAAGACGATCAGCCAACCGGAGGTACCCCCCCGGGCCTGGCTTACGACCGTTTTGTCAAAGCCACCACAGGTCTGAAAATACCTGGTTACAAATACTTTATGTCAGATAATGGCTCAACACTCTACCTGACTTCTTATGTTAAATCTGAGAATGACCAGGTTGTCATATTTATGGAAAATGAAAGCCGCTTCTATGAAATGGCCGGAGGCGGTGAAGGCATGATTGTAGAGGAAAACTATACCTTCAACAGCCATGATGCCGTTTACATCCGTATCACCCACGAAGATGAC
>CALMDN010000140.1 GCA_937864935.1 uncultured Bacteroidales bacterium | reverse complement strand
CCGGGGTATCAGTTCAGGGATTGAAAAAGTTGCGAAGATTGGTGTACCACTGCTGATAGTATTCGGAATTTTTCTGGCTGTAAAGGGAATCACCCTGAAGGCCGGACACAACGGAGCCATAAACGATGGCACCGTGGGATTGAATTTTCTCTGGACTCCCGACTTCACCTCCCTGGCCAATCCGAAAGTATGGCTGGCTGCAGCCGGACAGATTTTCTTCACCCTGAGCGTGGGAATGGGGTCGATACAGTGTTATGCTTCCTACCTGAAGAAGAAAGATGATGTAGCCCTGAACGCCATGTCGGCCGGCTGGATGAACGAATTTGTCGAGATTGTACTGGGTAGTGCCATCATTATACCCATCGCGATCGGCTATCTTGGCATTGACAAGGTGGTTGAACTCACCAACATCGGCGGACTGGGCCTGGGATTCCGCACCATGCCGTATCTGTTTGAACAATGGGGCCCGGTACTTTCTGCTGTTGCCGGAACCGCTTTCTTTGGTCTGCTTTTTTTCGCCGGGATTACCTCCTCCCTGGCCATGGGAACGCCGGGCATGGGCTTTATGATGGATGAGTTCAAATGGACGCGCAAAAAATCGGCTGTTGCCTTCGGCATTGTTGTGATGTTGCTTGGCCTGCCAACCATCTTTTTCTTTTCGCAGGGGGTATTCGACGAATATGATTACTGGGCCGGGACCATCTCGCTGGTGGTTTTCGCACTGCTTGAGTCCATCCTGTTTGCCTGGATTTTCGGCATGAAAAAGGGCTGGCGCGAGATCACCAGCGGAGCCGATATCAAGGTACCGCTGTTTTACAGGTTTGTCATCAAATACATCACCCCGGTTGCGCTGTTGCTGGTCTTCTTCGGAGCACTGCTAAGACCGGTGAACGACGACTGGTCGCAACTCAGTTTCAGGGGCTGGAAACTGCACAACGAAAGCATCATCGGACAGCTGCAGCATAAAGGCCTGGGCCCCAACACCGATTGGTTTTCCAATTCATTCTATGCTGAAGCATCCGGAGTGGTTGATTCGGTTTACCGGACCGGGAACAAACATTTTATCAGAACCTCTGCCGTTGACAGCAAAGGGCAGCTGAAGAGCACGGTTTATCAGTACGAACCATATAAACATCAGCTTGTGGTGGAGAAAAATGACGTTGTCATGGCCGGACAGGCAGTCTACACAGGCGGCGTTGTCAACCGGGTGTTCTACCTCGATATGGCACGACTGCTGCTGCTGAGTGTATTTTTATTAATTTCACTGCTTGTTTATATTGCATGGAATAAACGAAAAAGAGAAGGGAGAATCAGAAGATGAATACACCGGCACTCATTATGATGGTAAGCGTTGAGGTTATTGTAACCTTACTTACCGGATGGTTTTTCTATAAGGTATTGACCATCAAGCCGAAACCGGAGCCAGATTCCTTCTCCGAAAACGATGATGTTATCCGGTAAATCCGGTTTGTGCGGATTTATACCGTTTTATATTTCTGAATATCCGGATCATTTGAATTATTATATTGATTAACAACATTTTATCTATTATATATTTTCCACGGTGTGGATCATTGTGCATATTTATCATTGAATAAATCTGGTCAGAGCGTTGAATCAGCGGCTGCATGAGTATTTCTCTTACAGTAAATCTGAGAGGGTTGCCATACTGGTGATTCTCCTGCTCATTCTTTGCCTGATTCTGCTGCCCTCCGTTTACAGACAGTTCAGAGAACCCGTTGTGATTGAGGATCCTGCTTTCGAAGAGCAGTTATCCCTTTTTATGAAGCAGGAAGAGGCTTTCACCCGGGTGGCTGCCGGCGGATTTGATTTTACCGATCCTGACAAAGAAGCTTCCCGTCGCAGAATCACCCCTTTCAGGTTTGACCCGAATACCCTTGATGTGAAAGGATGGCAAAGACTGGGTTTCACTGAAAAGCAGGCTGAAGGCATTCTGAAATACCGCAATAAAGGCGGCAGATTCAGGGAAAAGGAAGACCTGAAGAAACTCTTTGTTGTTACGGATGAGACTTACCGCCTGCTTGAGCCCTTTGTGCAGATTGAAGAGGCAGCACCGGCTGCGGAACACGGCAATTCCGGTAAGGATACACGGACTCCTCTGCCTGGTAAACCCTATCAGAAGTATCAGGTAGAGCTTAACAGTGCCGATTCGGCAGAACTCGTGAAGGCTTACGGAATAGGCCCGGCAACCGCGCGGCGCATCCTCAGATACCGTGAGAAGATGGGTGGATTTGTAAACCCGGAGCAATTGATGGAGGTTTCGGGCATCGACAGTAGCCGGTACAGGCAGATCAGGGAGGGTGTGTTTGCCGATGCGGACCTTATCCGGAAAATTGAGATCAACGCATTGTCTGTGAATGAGTTGAGAAAGCATCCTTACATAGATTATTACATTGCCAAAGCCATCGTCGACCGCAGGGTCAGAAAGGGGGCCTACACTTCACCCGATGAGTTGAAGGAAATCCCCCTGATTTATGATGCCCTTTTCAGAAAACTCAGGCCCTATATATCTGTGGATCAAACACCTTAAAGCATGAAACGCAAACCTGTTTCCGGACCTGGTTACTGGAACATTCGCAACCAAAGGTTTCCGGCATTGGTCTTTCTTTTACTGGTGCTGGCATTGCCGGCTTCCCCTCAGGTATTGCCCCTGGTAGAGGCCTGGGTGGAAAAGGCAGATGCGTTTAAGAACACCGATCCGGCTAAGGCTGCAGACATTGCCGCGCAAGCACTTGCCCGGGCACAAAAAGCCGGGCACAAGCCCTCGGTTGCCAGGGTTGAAAGGTATCTGGGGGTGGTTTACTTTATGATGGGCGCTGTAGATACGGCCCGAAGCCATTTTGAGCATTCTCTTGTCCTTTATCAGGAACTGAAGGATGAGAAAGGCATTGCTGCCTGCCTGAACAACCTTGGGGTAATTCAACAGGAATCGGGCAGGTACGATGAGGCCATCGCATCTTTTGAGCGATCGGTAAAAATAAAACTGAGGCTGGGAGATACAGCCGGAGCCTGCAGCGGCATGATCAACCTGGGTACCATCAGCCTTTACCGCGGCGAGCACCGAAAGGCAGGCGGGCTGTTCACCCGGGTGCTCCGGATTGCAAAATCGTTGAACGATACTTCCGGCATTATAGATTCAAGGATCAACCTGGCATCGGTCTGCAACGACCGGCGGATGTCTGACTCAGCCTTGTTTCATCTTGCAGAAGCAAGGTTTCTCGCCGAATCCCGCGGGGATTACTACAGCCTGGGGTATTGCCTGAACGATATGGGGGTGGCTTTCAGCAACGCCGGAGACCACCGCAGGGCCCTGGATCATTTTAACAAAGCCCTTGTTATCCGCGACGACCTTGGCGACCTTGCCGGGATGGCCACAACCCTCGACAACCTCGGTAAGATGTACGCGATTGAAAATGCGTATGATAAATCACTCGAATTTCATTATCGGTCGCTGAAGCTGAGTCAGCAGCTGAACGACAGCCGCTCCATGGCCATCACCCAGAATTCGGTTGCTGAACTGCTGATCCGTCAGGGCGATTACAACGGGGCAGAAGCATACCTGAGAAAGGCCATGGCAACCGCTGATGCCCTGAAACTGGACTCTTACCTTCCCGTAATGATAGCCAATCTGTTGAAGATTTTCGGAGTCAGGCAGCAGTTCGACAGCATAGATCAATACCTTCTTCACCGGAGAAGTTTCAGTTTTGCAGCAACCTCTCCGGAAGATCCGGGTGCAAACAATGCCGGACTGCCAATCCCGGTGAAACCCGCAACCCGCCTGATTCCGCTGTTGTTTGTCGGTTCATTGATACTGTTGGCTTTGCTTTCGGCTGTTTTTACATTTTATTTCAGGAAAATGTCCTGACGCAGGAGCTTTAATCAGGAGGTCGTTTCCCGTGTTGTGCTGCCCGACTGCTGTTCATTTTCTCCCCTGACTTTTTCCGTTTGTTCGGGTTGGTTCCAGGGTAGTTCATCTCCTGCATCATCATCTTCATCCTCGGGCCATTCGTATCTCTTTGCCTGAGGTCCGTTGTTTCTGAAGGCGTAGGCGAGAATCAGGCCGGTTACAATTCCCATGAGGTGCGATTCCCATGAAATGTTCTTTTCGGGGAAAAACTCTGGAAAAATACCCCAGACAAGGCTCCCATACAGGAAGGTCACCAGCAGACTGAAAGCCATCAGTCGTGGTTCACGGCGGATGATGCCACTCACGAAATGGAAAGTTGCCAGGGCATACACCACGCCGCTGGCCCCGATGTGATAACTGTTGCCCCGGGCAAAGAGCCAGACAAACACACCGGTCAGCAGCCACGAGGTGGCGAGAATCTGAAAAGAATATTTCCGGTAGAAATAGAAAAGAGCCGCGGCAAGCAGAAACAGCGGGGCTGAATTGGCTGACAGATGGGCAAGATCGCCGTGAATCAGCGGCGAAAACAGGATACCGGGAAGCCCGGCGGTTTTGAGGGGAAGTACACCGAAGCGGGCAAACGAGACAGAAAATGAGATTTCAGCCACTTTGACGAGCCAGGGCAATGCAATCAGAATAAATGACAAGACCAGGGCGTTGGAAAGCCGTTTTTTTTCATCCTGCATAAGCGAAGTCTTACGGTTCACAATGGAGGCGAAAGGTACAAATTATCCTGATGCCCGCTCCGTTGTGGCAAGTAGTAAGGGCAGGGTACTATTCAGCCGGCAGGGCCGGTTTTCTGATGGTGAAAACCCGGCTGATGTTAAACCCGAAATAGATATCGCCGTTTGTCCATTTTCCTTTGGTTTCGGTAAGGAAGGCACGCTCAAACATCGGCTGGGCATTGGAGAAATGCAGCTGAAATACATGTCCTCCGGTTTCAATATCCACACCCACCGACAGCGGGTTTTCATACTCATCTGCCACGCTTCCGGGTAAAACATAAAAATATTCGGCGTTGACGCTCAGACGTTTGGTGATTTTGAACCTTCCGGCAGTTCCGATTGCATAAGTGTCGTTGTTGTCGGAAGAGGCTTTGACAAGGTTTTTATGTACAAAGGTTGGGGTAAGCTGAACCGAAAGCCTGTCGCTGAATTTCCGGGCCAGCGCGTCGACGGAAAAGCGGAGCGCCTTCGGGTCCTT
>CALMDN010000139.1 GCA_937864935.1 uncultured Bacteroidales bacterium | reverse complement strand
TTGCAATACTTGCCTTGATGACAAGTTGTACCGATGAAGAAGCAATGACATTGCTTGAAGAAATTCAAGTATCATCATCTTACGTGTCTATCCCTGTGGATGGAGGCTCCACAACGATTACTGTAACCGCTAAAGATAGCTGGACAGTAGAAAAGGTAACTACTGTTAAGGATTCGGTTACGTGGTTGACAATCTCTTCAACCTCAGGCAGTGCCGGTGAATCTGAACTGACTTTTTCAGCTGAATCAACCCTCGATGGTCGTACTGCACAGGTTTTAATCCAAAGCGGAGGCCAAACGCAGAGAATTAACATCATACAGGGTTTGTCAATAGTTGAACCTGCCACATGTGCAGAGGTAATTGCCGGATCTGACGGCAAGACCTTCATGGTAACCGGGGTTTGTACCGCAATTACCAACACAACCTACGGCAACTGGTACCTGGAAGATGAAACAGGTTCTATTTATATCTATGGAACCCTTGACGCAAAAGGAAATACAAAAAACTTTTTAAGTTGGGGACTTGAAGTGGGGGATGAAGTAACTGTTCAGGGACCTAAAACCACCTATGGTTCGACAGTGGAATTGGTAGATGTTACAGTTATCAAGATCAATAAGTCACTTTTGAAAGTTGATTCGGTAGCAAACGCAGTGCTTCCTCTCGAAGGTGGTGAATTCATAGCTTACCTTACCTGCAAAGGACAAGGCGTATCGGTAGATATCCCTGAAGATGCCGAGTCATGGTTGTCAATTTCCTCAATTGAGTCGGCAGGCGAACAAGTAGTTGTGAAATTCCACGCCATTGCCAATAACGGCGGCGACCGTAGCACTACCATCATATTCCGCACCACAGACGGGTCTAAAACCTATTCTACAGAAACAACACTGAGTCAAACAGGAGCGATTATTGATGCAAGTATCGCACAATTCCTTGAAGCTCCGGTTGGTGATACACAATATCGGTTGGCAGGGGTTATTACCAGTATTGCCAATGATACATACGGCAATTTATACCTGAGAGATTTCTCAGGTGAAACGTTTGTTTATGGCATCGAGGATTATGCACAACTGGGACTGAAAGAAGGTGACATTATCACAATTGTTGGAAAACGTGCCGCTTATCAAGGAACCCCGCAAGTAGGTGGTGCTGTTCTGGAAAGCTCAATTCCCGTAACTCCGATTACTATTGCAGAGGTACTGACTAAACCTGATGACCCCGATACATACTATATGGTAACCGGTGAAATAACATCAATCGCCAATGAAACATATGGTAATCTGTATTTGTCAGACAACGGCACTGAAATCTACCTGTATGGCTGTTATCCGGGTTATGGTGCAACCGGCGATGACAGAAAATACCTTATAGCCAACGAAGGCATTGTTGTTGGGGACATACTAACAGTAATTGCAACAAAGGGGTCCTATAACGGAATAGATCAACTTTCAAATGGTATCTATTATAGCCACGTAAGTGCTAAATAGAATGTAATTCTCTTCATTATTTATTTAATGGAGTAAAACAAAAAGAGGCTTGTTTTTTCAAACAGCCTCTTTTTGTTTTGAACAGGTTAATTCACGATTTCGTAAAAAATCCCTTCTTTCCCTTCAAAAACCTTTCCGAATCATTACAGGATTGCTACCGGCGTTTATCCCGATCATCACGGGCTGGTAAACAACTCTTTTTATGATTCCGTATATGATGTCTCATATGCCATCGGGAAACCCTCTGCCAGGCAAAATCCTGCCTTCTATGGCGGGGAACCCATCTGGATTACTGCGATGAAGCAGGGGCTCAAAACCGCTTCATTTTTCTGGGTAGGCAGCGATGTACCCATTCAGGGGATGCATCCTGATTATTGGAAGATGTACGATGGGAAAGTGCCATTTGCTGACCGCAACGATACCATTATAAAATGGCTGTGCTTGCCGGATTCCCTAAAGCCCCGACTGATTCTGGCCTACTACCACGAACCCGATGCCATCGGACATGAATACGGTCCCGACCATCCGGAAACTTTCAGGGTAGTCCGCACCATCGATAGCCTTACCGGATCATTGTACGACAGGATCCGCAGCCTTGACGCAGCGGATAACATTAACTTCATCGTGGTTTCTGATCATGGAATGGGCGAAATCTCCTCTGATAGAAACATTGTACTGAGAGACTTTATCCCGGAATCGTGGCCGGTGAAAATCGAGGGAGGCAACCCCAACTTCAACCTCTATGCTGAAGGACCATGGATTGACTCTGCTTACCTTTCTCTCCGAAAAGCCGGTCACCTCAGGGTCTGGAAACCATCAGAAGTCCCCGGGTACCTGAATTACGGTTCTCATTACAGAACCGGTAATATCATTGTGGTTGCAGATTCCGCATGGAGTGTAACCCTGAAAAAAAACAGGAAGGATTATACGGGAGGCACCCATGGCTATGACATCCGGAATACCGATGTACATGCCATTTTTTATGCTTCCGGGCCTGCTTTTAAGAAGAATTATATTCACCCTTCATTTCAGAACATTCACATCTATCCGCTGCTGGCCCATTTGCTAGGCATCATCCCTGCAAGAACCGATGGTGAACTCCGTCAGGTTGAAAAAATGCTTTTACCGGATTAATCCGCAAAGTTTCCCATGTCTCGTGAAAGCTGCCGTAACTGAAAAGGCCCCCTTGCCTTCCTTTCCCTCAGGCAGAGGTTGATCTTCACTCCCAACACCCGGGAATAAAAAGACATTAATGCTCACCGCAGTCCGAAACTGCAATCCGGCTACTGAAACCTGCTGTGGGGTCGCCTCCTTGAATTAAGATACCGGCCATTTCAAATACGCATTGAAATACAGAGGGAATCTTTGCTTCCATCAGAACAATTTGGCTGTGCTCGTGTTACTTAAATTCACATTTCCGAATAAAAACAGAATTCCCGTATTGATAGACTGAATTATTCACCAAACCCTCAATAAATATGAAACGCCAGTTCTTTACCCTTAGTCTGTTTTTAACGGTCACGCAACTGTCCGCCCAGCTTTTATTCAATTCACCAGACCTGGCAATACCTGCTGAGCAGACAGCCCGGATTGAAGTTACCTACATCGCGAACTCAGGATTTCTGCTGGCTTCCGGGGATGTCAGAATTCTGCTGGATGCGCTTTACCTCAACGGGGATATCTGGGAGACCCCGGAACCCAAGGTTCAGAAAGCCATGATAAAGGGACTTTCACCCTTTCAGAAAATCAGCCACATGCTGGTATCACATTATCATGCCGACCATTTTGATGCCTCCCTTGCTTCAAGGTTCCTCATCAACAACCCCAATGCCTTGCTCATCACCAACCCTCAGACTGATTCAGTACTCAGCAGGATTTATCGTCAGGATCCTGAGCTTAAAAGAGGATCACAGGTAAATATACTGAATGCACCACTGTTTGGCAGCGATGTTTACAAAACTGACAATCTGAAGGTTACAACATATGTTCAGCGTCACATGGGCATAGAAGACTACAAGGTTGAAAACCTCAGCTTCCTTATCGAAATGGGCGGGAAAAAAGTTCTTCATATCGGGGATGCCGCTTACACTGAAGAAAATTTTACCGGGTTCGGCCTGGAAAATGAGAAAATAGACATTGCCTTCATCCATTACTGGTTTCTGCTCGATTGTGAAGGTAGAAGGATTCTCGATACTTACATCAAACCTCAGAAGATTGTGGTCACCCACATCCCGTATGATGAGCTTCGACGGAATTACAAAAGGATTAAAGAGTATTATCCTGATGTTGAGGTATTTCTGAATCACCTGGAAAAGAAAATCTACTAAACACTTTAACTTCCCTGAATTATAGCGTTCCGGACAATACAATGCCCTTTCCTCCGTTAAGGTTGGCAGCGCATTGAAGCTGGTCATCAATGCAGTTTTTCTATTAATTTTGCCCGCAGCAACTAATTAACCTTCTAGGGTTGGTCAGTTCTTGTATGCATAATTTCAACCGGATGAAACGATTTACCAAACGAAGAATCATTGAAGCCATAGCCATTGTCATTGTTGCCGTTTTATTGATTTTCACCCTTGATTACTACCTTTCAGCCCTGCATAAGCCACTACCCGATCAGGTGTATGTTCCGGAGCCCAAAATGGAATACGGCATGGTCGTCGATTCTTTCTTTGTTGTTAAAGATGTAGTGAAATCCAATGAAAATCTATCGTCAATTCTACTTAAATACAACACATCAATGATTGCGGTTGAGCAACTGGTAACAAAGGCTGCCGGAATTTTTGATGTGAGAAAGATAAGGGCCGGAAACAAATACACCGTTTTATGTTCAAACGACAGTCTCAGGAAAGCCGAGTACTTCATCTATGAAACCAACCCTACAGAATATGTTGTGTTTGAAACCGGTGACTCACTGCATGTGCACCTCGGACAAAAAGAAGTTGAAGTCAGGATCAGGACAGCCTCCAACACCATCAGCTCTTCCTTGTGGAATGCCATGAACGAGATCGGGGCCAGCCCCAATGTAACTGTTGCCCTTTCAGAAATCTACGCATGGACAATTGATTTTTACTCTATACAGAAGGGTGACAATTTTACTGCCATCTATGAAGAACTGGTTGTTGACGGGGAAACCATAGGCATGGGGAACATCCTCTCTGCCCGGTTCAACCACGGCGGGAAAGATAATTTCGCCTTCCGTTTCGTACAGGACAACAAGCCTGACTATTTCGACGACAAGGGTCAAAGCCTCCGCAGGGCATTTCTGAAGGCACCACTGAAATTCTCCAGAATCAGCTCCCACTTCTCTAACAGCCGCCTGCACCCGGTACTCCGAATCCGCCGCCCGCATCACGGGGTCGATTATGCTGCCCCGAAAGGTACTCCTGTTCATTCGATTGGGAATGGCACCGTGATTGAGGTCCGTTATGCCGGCGGTGCCGGACGAATGATCAAAATACGGCACAATGCTATGTACACCACGGCCTACCTGCACCTCAGCGGCTACGCCAAAGGAATCAGCAAAGGGGCTCATGTGCAGCAGGGCCAGGTGATCGGATATGTCGGCAGTTCAGGGCTCTCCACAGGGCCGCACCTGGATTTCAGATTTTACAAAAATGGCTCGCCGGTTGACCCGCTGAAAGTAGAGTCTCCCCCTGCATTACCGGTAAAGAAAGAACTGGCCGACAGCTTCAACATTGTTAAACTGCAACAAGGGCGTAAACTGGATTCAATCAGTATGCCGGTTAAAAACATCCTGAAACCAATCTGAAAAGAATACTTTCAGATTACCCTTACTTGATTATCAGTTTTTTAACAACAACAGTGTGATCGGGTGTATGCAACGACCCCACATACACACCTGTCGGCAGATTACTGACATTCAAATCATTAACCCCCGCAACTAAATCAGAAGATTGCACCATTCTCCCGGAAACATCTGATATGGTCAACCTGACAGGTGCAGCGAAAGAATCAGGTATTTCGAAAAATATCCTGCTGTGTGCCGGATTCGGATAAAGCTCAATACCTTTTTCCGTGTTCAGTGTAACAGCAATGCCGGTAGGTTCTGAAACCGATAGCCTGCCTATATATGGTCGTTTTCCGGAACCAGTATAGGTAAGTGTAAATTCGTTGTTAAAATCAAGGTCTCCGGAATGCACATGGGCAATCATAAAACCATCGCTGCTTGTGCATATCTGACCGGAATAGAGGTCTGAGAGTCCGGCGACACTCAGCTCATCCACCAGATTAAGGCTCTCATCAAAAAGTATAACTTCATGATTGTCGTGACCAAAATCATTGTTCGCAAAAATACCCAGCATCCCGGGAGCCAGCACCATATCCGGATATAGGGTAACTGCGGTGGTAAAGAAAGGGATTTCTGCTTCCCTGATCATTTGTCCCTCGGCAGTATATCGTTTAACAACATTGACAATATTAAAAGGGGGTTCCAGCACTGAAAAATAGGCATAAACACCGGCATCACCGGCTTCAATGCGGCCGTCACGGTTGTTGATGGTGGTATCGACAGCGGCCCATTCGGCAACAAAGTCACTGTCGAGGGCCAGCACAAAGGCCGCGTGCTCGATGGCCGGTGCATGAATCACAATCTCATCAACCACCAGGCTGTCAGATCCGTTAAATGCGCCATTCAGGTAAACCCGCTCATTGTGCAGGGCCAAATCTGTAATGTTCGTTGAATTTCCTACAATCTCTTTACTTTTCAGTATACTTCCATCTTCATCCAGCAGTTGAATATAATTTCCAATATTCGACACTCCTTTGAGGTTGACAGCTACCAGACCTGCCTGTCCGGCCACAAGGTTGGCGCCAGCCCCGTTGCGTGTACCGTCGGTGGTAATCCAGAGCAACGAGCCGGCTGTATCGGTTTTCATTATAAACATATGATAGGCGGGTAACCCGTAACTAACACCATCATAGGTGAATATCCCGTTCGACTGACCAACAATCCAGAGTGCACCCCCGGAATAAACCAGATCACCAATCTGTACCTGACCGGTGAAGGTCCGGGTCCATAATGCAGCACCAGCAGCATTAGCCTTCAGCAGGTAACAGTCACCGGTATAAGGAAGAGACTGTGAAGCACCATAAACACCTGCGATATAGGCATTGTTGTTTTCGTCACCCGTAAGGGCAGCTACCTCATTGCTGTTGCTGATATTGTAGGATCTGGCCCAGTCAAACTGCTGTGCATCGGACTCAGTTATTGAGAACAACAGTATCAATAATACTGAAATGGTAAAATATCTGACCATGGGTGAAGGTTTTGATTTGACACATGAACAGAATTAAAACATATAAGAATCTGAAAATGTTCAGAATGAGGAGCATGAGCGCAAAACTACCCCCCCGGATATGAATCATTCAAAGCTGCTAATCAATCAGACAACATAAAAAAAGGGATGCTGATTTGCCAGCATCCCTGAAATCAACTGTTTGAATAGATTATTCGACCACCATTTTTCGGGTTATACGCTCACCATTAACGATTACCGAATAGGTGTAGATGCCAGGAACCAGCTGGCTGGCTGAAATTTTCAGCAGGTTGCTGCCGGAATTGTACGAAGCAGATGGCAAAGTATAAACCACCCTACCGGTCATATCGTTCACTTCAAGGCTTACCATTGATTTCTTCACAAGGGTTAGTTCAACGGTTGAGGTTCCGCTGAACGGGTTGGGGTAGTTCTGTGATAAGGTGAAGGAAGCTGCAGG
>CALMDN010000138.1 GCA_937864935.1 uncultured Bacteroidales bacterium | reverse complement strand
TGCTTGCCCTGCAATTGTTCGAAAATCTCTTCTTCCGACGACACTCCGGTAATTCGTGGCATTGAGGTCAGACTGAGCTGATGGTATTCACCCAGCACATGCTCGGAAAACCTTCCCTCTTTTTCAATGCTGTAAGCATCATACAGGTTGGCAACGAGCAGGATCTCCCGTACCTTAAACGGCATCAGGTCGTGGTACACATCGCGGTCGTAATTGTTTTTGTTGAGAAACTTCTGCAGCAGCTGACGGCTCGAAGCAGGTGACTGTTCACCGGGGCCCTGCTTGTCGCCGGAGATCCATCCCGGCTGGGTTTTCCTGAGAATACGGCTTGCTTCCTGGCTGTTGAGATAGCCGGTGATCATGTTGGCAAGGTTGGAGATCAGGTGCCGCTCTTCTTTCAGGAACGGCCCTTCATCGGCTGCCACAAACTCCTTGAGGTAAAAGATCTCAATCGCCCCTTTCTTGTCGTTGATGGTTTCGAAATGCTGACGTTGCTGCCAGCGGCTCTCCTGAAACCCGACCGATTTGTATTCCTTGCCATCAAATTTAATTCTGGCCGTAGTATAAGCCGGATACTGCCAGGCTGCCGGAAAAATCATCGCAAGCTGCTGGAGGGTTTCGTCCACCGGCTTGCCTTCCTTCAGAATCTGGGTGGTCTGGTTGATGGCGGCAAGTTCTTTCAACCGCTCCCCCTGCTCGTGCAACAGGGTCTTTATATCCGGAATATGCTCTGACATAGGCTTGTTTGTTAAATCAGAAACCAAGGCACTAAGTTATAAAAAGAAGTTTAGCCAGCAGACCAATTCCCGGGCGATTTAATACATCAGGATTTGGTTTTCACACTATTTACACTAATTTCGTCAGCAGAAATGCGGAGGCCTGAAAGTGAATAAAATTGAAGTAATCCTCGTAGATGATCATCACATTGTATGCGAAGGCATCAAATCGTTGCTGTCTGACAGTCAGAGTATTACCATAATGGGGTGTGTCCGTAACCTGTCTGAACTGCTCATCAAACTGCGGATATTGCCCATCCATGTGGTGCTGCTCAACACCTATGAACCCGGCGATCATGACATCGACATGATCCGGATCATTCAGCGTGAGCACCCACAGATAAAGATTCTGATTCTTGCCATGACTGTTCAGGAGAGCTTTATTCTGCGCACCCTGAAAGCCGGTGCCAAAGGCTTTCTGAGCAAAGATGCCGACCGCAATGAAATGATAGAAGCCATTATGACTGTAAGGAGTGGCTATGACTATTACAGCAAGTCTATTTCCAACATCATTCTCAAACGTTACCTCAAACAGTCGGGTAACAATCCCATAAAAAACAACCCCAACAGTACGCTGAGTGAACGCGAACTGGAAGTCCTCAAGCTGTTTGCCGACAGTTACACCAACAAGGAGATTGCAGACAAGCTCTTCGTGAGTATACGCACCGTTGAATCACATAAAAACAACATCATGCGGAAAATTAACCTGAAAACCACGGTAGATATGGTTAAATTCGCCATCCGCAACAACCTGATAGAGGTTTGAGTTACGATCAGGGACGAGGAAAAGGGACGAGGGACGAGGGACGCACTTCGACTTCGCTCAGTGACCAAGGGACGAGGGACGCACAAACTGAGTATAATTAAACCAATGGCCAAAACCAAAACAGCATTTTTCTGCAGCAACTGCGGGGCTCAGTCACCAAAATGGATAGGCCGGTGCCCTTCGTGCGGGGAATGGAATACCTATGTGGAAGAGGTTGTTCAGAGGGCTGAAAGCACTTCAGTCGCAGGGTTGAAGGCAAAAAAGCCTTCGATACCCACCCTGATCACCGACATAGAAATTACGGGCGAAACCAGAATTAACACCCGCAACGGGGAGCTGAACCGGGTGCTTGGCGGCGGCCTGGTACCGGGCTCGGTAATTCTCGTCGGTGGTGAACCCGGAATCGGCAAATCGACCCTGATGCTGCAGGTAGCGCTCACCATCAGCAACCTGAAGGTGCTCTATGTTTCGGGTGAGGAGAGTGAGCAGCAGATCAGGATGAGGGGCGAGCGTCTGGGCATGGGGAAAAACGAATGCTATATCCTCACCGAAACCTCCACCGGTGAAATCCTCCGTCACATCGCGGCCATCAATCCCGGAATCGTGATTGTTGATTCGATACAAACCCTCAGCAGCGACAACATCGAGGCCTCGGCCGGCAGTATTTCGCAGATCCGTGAAACCGCCTCAGAGTTACAGCAGTTTGCAAAAACTGCCAATGTACCGGTGTTTCTGATCGGGCACATCACCAAAGAGGGCAGTCTCGCCGGCCCGAAACTGCTTGAACACATGGTAGATACAGTGCTCCAGTTTGAAGGCGACCGCAACTATGGCTACAGGATACTGCGCTCGGTAAAAAACCGGTTTGGCAGCACTTCGGAACTCGGCATTTACGAAATGCAGGCGGAGGGTTTGCGTGAAGTAAGCAACCCCTCTGAGATCCTGATTACCCGGCACGAAGAACCGGTGAGCGGCTCGGCGGTGGCCGCTACCATCGAAGGCCTGCGCCCGATGCTCATTGAAACCCAGGCGCTGGTGAGTACCGCAGCCTACGGAACTCCCCAGCGTTCCTGCACAGGTTTTGATACACGCAGACTGAACATGTTGCTTGCTGTACTCGAAAAAAGAAGCGGTTTCAAGCTGGGTGTTAAAGATGTCTTCCTCAACATTGCCGGCGGCCTCCGTGTGGATGATCCGGCGACCGACCTTGCTGTGGTAAGCGCTGTGCTGTCGTCAAACATTGACATCCCGATCAGCTCAAAAACCTGTTTTGCTGCCGAGATCGGTCTCTCAGGTGAAATCCGCCCGGTCTCCCGCATTGAGCAAAGGGTGGCCGAAGCCGGTAAGCTTGGGTTCGACACCATCGTGGTTTCCAGACTCAACCTGAAAGCAGCCCGGAGTTCAGCCAAAGGAATCACCATTCAGCCCGTGGGGAAAATCGAAGAAGTATTCCGGTTCCTTTTCGGCTAACCCTGAAGCAAAACCTTTCATCCCTTTCCCAACCCATGAAGCCGTCGTTATTGTTCATCCCGTTGTTTCCCTTTCTTCTCCTGCTGTTGCTGCTTTCAGGACCAATGCAGCTGAGCAGTCAGACCCTGGCCGGCATTCAGGGCGGTTTCTCGCAGCTTACCCCCACCCGTTTTGTCACCCTCGATGGGGGCGGCAGTTATTCGGGCGACGGAGCCCGCTTCTTAGGAGCACTGGTAAGCATCAAAACCGGCCGGATTTTATGGTTTGAGTCAGGACTGCTGATTGCCCGCCATCACCTCATCAGCACCCCTGAGTTTATGCCGGGTGTTGACATGACCCCCGAAAAAAATTCACTAACCCTCGTTACCATCCCGCTCAAGCTTAACCTTGAACTGGGAAAGTACTTTTTCATCAACGGCGGCCTTCTGGTTGACCTGGAAACGGACCGCACCGGATCGTATTTCGACAACCAGAGCGGAATGGGCTTCGAGCTTGGCACTGGGGTAAATTATCAATACCGTAAACTCTACTTCCGCCTGAACCCCCTGCTCAGGATACATGCTTTCCCGGCATTTCAGCATGAAAATCACCAGCAACACCTGCTGGAGGCAGGATTGGGAGCCGGCATCGGGTATATCCTGGACACTAAACCTTCAGAGAGGTAGCTTGCAACTACCAGATAACAATTACTTTATGCTCAAAAAAATACTTTTTATTCTCCTTTCACTCAACCTGCTCAGGATCATTCCCGGATGCTGTGAATGTGATGAGGCCGCCAGACCTTTTTCCTTCAATCAAACAGACATCGTAAACCTCGACAACACCGGTCCCTGGCCCGAATATACCGATAGTGATACGATGCGCCCGGCTGCCGTGGCCTTCTCAATCTCCCTGTTCGATTCTACCGGATATTTTTACGCCCAGGCCCCTGACATTGTGACCCCCGGATTCAGCCAGGCAAAGGCATTTGCCAAATGCGATTGTGCCTTCCCCTTTATGGCCAATCAGCACCTGACGCAGATCAGCATCGAAAGTCTGTATGCACTATCACCGGACATTCCGGCCGGAGAAGTCAGCGGTTTATTTGTCGCGAAACCAACTTCAAATGCCGCTTCCGGAAATCTCTACATCCTGCTGAACGATCTCTGCAATCAGACCATCGGGAAGGTCTATTACGATAGCGGCATTGAGTCTTTCGATCTGTACCTTAAAACAGAAGTTCAGCATCCGGAAGCACGTTTTGTCTTCACATTTACCTTTTCCGACAGCCTGATTCTGCGCGACACCACCAGGCTGATAACCATCGCAGCACGATGAAAAAAGACCGGCATTTCCCATATTTTCTGCTGATGTTGCTGATGATGCTTTGCCAGGCCCGCAGCACGGCACAGCAAACCGGTTTCAGGGAACGGTTTACTTTTGACCTTCAGTTCGGGAGCCGCAGTTTTCAGCGAGAAAGCCTTCCCGAAGGCAGGGATCTCGACTTTCTGAACTTTCTGGAAACGGGCACCGGATGGGATGCATCGCAATACCTGGATCTGGGCTTCTCGCTGAAAACAACCGAGCAGTGGACGTTCTCGACTGACCAGAAGATGATGAGCGACTTCAGACCGGGCCACATGGGAATTTCAGCACAGTATAAGCACCGCAAAACCCCGGGCAGGTTCGTGGTGGGAGTTCGCGCCGACTTCAATGTCTGCAAGCTTACCATCAATCAGTTCAACCAGTTTCATGTGAGAAACGACAGCGGTTTCTATGCCGACCTCAATACGAATTACCGGCAGGTGGACCTTACCGACATGAGCCTGGGCATCAGTCCGTTTATTGAAATGAACCCCCGCAGGTTTCACCTGAAGCTATCTCCCGGAGCAGGTGTCAACCTGTTTTTGCCATTCAGAGAAACCATTGTACAGAAAGAAACCGGGAGTAATCTGAAACGTGAAATCAGGTACAATACCCATGCCGGACCGGCTTTGTTTGTGGCTGCTGACCTGACGGTGCGGTATGACCTCGTTCAGTCGGAGAATCTGAGCCTGGGCCTCATGCTGCAGGCTGTACAGCTTTTCTCCCGACGCGCACTCCCTTATACAAGGAGTATTGATTCGTGGACTTATGAAAAT
>CALMDN010000137.1 GCA_937864935.1 uncultured Bacteroidales bacterium | reverse complement strand
ACCTTCACCGATGCGCATAATACCACCCTCGGTGGGGTTGTTGAACGTTAGTTCCGGTGACTCTGTATCTGGTCCCGGAGCCACTGAGTTGATCGGATCGAGTCCTTTTTCACAGGAAACGGCCATAACCATCATCAGTGAAAAGAAGATTAAATATCTGAAGTTTTTCATTTTGGTTTCTTTTAATGGTTAGTTAAAGCTTACTGTTTCAGGTTGGGCAACTGGTCGACCTGGTTCTGCGGATAAGGCAGGAAGATTTTATCTGCAGAGAAGGTACGGCCGTCGTAACTCAGTTCGTTGTAGCGTCCGAGCCTGATCATGTCGAAGTAGCGGGTACCCCATTCTGTTCCCAGTTCAGCAAATTTTTCGTCCATCACCTGATCATTGGTCACCCCTGACAATGGGGACAATCCGGCACGCTCTCTCACCTGATTAACAGCATTGTCGGCTGAGCCTGCTGACCCTGAGGCACCCTGAGTCAGGGCTTCGGCATACATCAGCAGAATTTCTGCATAACGGATACAGGTGAAGTTTTTGTTGGTCCCGTAGTCGGTGCGGCCCGGAGTGAGCTGGTTTGAAGGAAGGTAGTGTTTACCACTGGCAAACATGGCCCTTGCATAGTCGTTAAAGCGGTCGCCTGAGCGGGTTGTATTGGAAATCCAGGCAGGTAAAGTACTGTAATTCGGGTCTTTCTTAAGTTCGGTAATGCCACGGTTTGTGAAAATTACCGTTGTTTCAAGACGAACAGTTTCATTGCGGTCGAGCATGAACTTGATGTATTTCAGACTGGGCTCAAAGAAACCCCAGCCATCGCCGGCACCGGTTACTGCGGGTGTCCATCCCTGAGGGCCGAAGAAGGCATAGAGGTAGGAATAGTTGTCACCGGAGCCCTGGCCAAGGTCAGAATACTGCATTTCCAGAATATTCTCGTTGTTGAGTTTTCCGCGGATTTTGAAAAGTTCATAGTAATCCGATTCGAGCTGGAACTTGCCGCTGTTGATGATTTCACCGGTTGCCTCGGCAACGGCCTGGTAATTCTTCAGTTCGAGGTTGGCAAGGGCTTTCATGGCCAGCGCTGTGTATTTCGTCACACCACCGGGAATGTCGGTGCGTTCGTTGGGCCTGACAGCTGGAAGATTGGGAATGGCTTCGTCCATACGGTCGGAAATATACTGCATTACTTCATCTTTCGAAGAAAGCGGAGTAACAAACAACGCAGATGGATCTGAACTGCTTGGTATCAGGAGGGCACCCCAGGTACGGCTCAACTGGAACAGCCACCAGGAATTGAGCACCTTGGCCTCGGAAGTGTACTGGTCGGCAAGGGTAGCGCTGGCACCGTTTTCTTTGTAAAGGGCAATCTGCTCCATGGCGGAATGGGCCGAGAACATATTTTTGTAATAGTTCTGGAACAGCGAGTTGTACATCCAGTAATCCTTGTTGTAGTTGTAACTGTCGGTTTCGGCATAATCCTGCTGGTCACCGAGACCGCCGGCATTTACATCATCACCACGGACAGAAATCAGGGGGAAGTCTTCCCATTCGGTGTTGTTTAATTCGGTGTAAGTGCCGATAATCGGAAGGATCATGTTGCTGTGGATACTGTAATCTGTGTTTTCTGTCAGTTGAGTATCCTCTTTCGCAGCATCGATGTATTTTGAACATCCGGAGAAAATCAGCGGGGCGGCAACCACAAGGGCTGCAACTATTATGGTTTTCAGTGTTTTCATTTTATATGTTTTTAGAAGTTAGAACCTGATATTCAGACTAATGGTGTAAGTTGCCGGTACAGGATAAGTTTGTGAGTCAATCCCGTTTTCAACTTCAGGTGTAAAACCATTGTAGCTAAACAAGGTGAGGGGACGGTCGGCGGTGAAGGCTACCCTGGTAACAGGGAAGTTTTTACCCAGCCATTTGCTGTTCTTTATGGTGTAACCCAGTTGCAGGTTCTGGATACGGAAGAAGGATCCATCTTCTACGAAGTAGTCGCTCATCTTCTGGTTCCATCCTCTTCTGAGTCCTGATGCTGAAGGATACTTGTCGGAAGTTCCCTCACCATGCCAGCGGTTGGTGGCCAGGTCGGCATCCATGTTTCCGTCGGCAGTCCAGATAATCTCACCACGTTTGCGGTTGAGGACCTTATTGCCTGACTGACCGTAAATATTGGCCGAAAAATCGAAGTTCATGTAATTGATGCTCATGTAGAAAGCATAGGTCAGGTTGGGGAAATACGAACCAAGGTTAACGCGGTCGTCATCATCAATTTCTCCGTCACCGTTCTGGTCTTTGTATTTGAAATCTCCGGGTACCAGTCCGTTGGCAACAGCTACCGGATCAGCATCAATTTCTGCCTGATTCTGGTAAACACCTGCTACTTCGCGGCCATAGAATGCCATCAGGGGTTCTCCCACATAGGTACGCTGACGGAACTCAGCCGAACCACCATCGATATAGGTCTGACCATAAAGGTCCTTAGCCTGGTTTTTCAGGGTGGCGATATTT
>CALMDN010000136.1 GCA_937864935.1 uncultured Bacteroidales bacterium | reverse complement strand
CCTATCATACTGAAGATAAACCAGAGCAGCCCGGGGCGGTTCATCTCATCGACAAACCTCACGTAAAGTGTGGCACCGAGTATGCCGCCGATGCCGCTGCCGATCACCCCATACAGGAATGAGTAACCGAGGTAAAGCGCTTTTTTGTCGGGCGGGGCTATCAGCCCGATGTAGGAGATAAACTTGGGATGGGCCGTCATTTCACCGATGGAGAAGATGATGAGCCCCGCAACAAACACCCATGCATAGGTGGAGATGGCCAGTATCCCCATGCCCAGGGTTCCGAGGGCGATGCCCGTAATCATGGTAGGCAGGGCCGGTGTCTTTTTAACGATGGAGGAAACCACCAGCTGGAGCGCGATGATGGCTCCGGCGTTGATTACGGTAACATGCTCAGCGTCGAACTTCCAGCCGGGGTTTTCGGTGAAGATACCCAACAGGCTGTTTACAGCCTTGTTTACCGGGCTCATGTCCATGTAATCTTTCAGGTACCAGAGTACGGTGTCGAACATCTGGAAGTATAGAATCCAGAACCCGCTGTAGATCACAATCATCAGTACAAAGCGGTAATCTTTAAGTACCAGCAGGATGCCTTTCAGCACTTCTGAAAGTGGTTTGGTGCTCGCCGGCCGGGGAGGTTCTTTATAGATAAACAGGTTTAACAACAGCATGGAGCCGGTGCCGACAGCAGCCATGATAAAAATGTAATTCCAGCCGATGCCTTTGAGGTAAGGCACCAGAATCAGCGGAAAGATAAAGGCACCAAGGTTGATCGACCAGTAGAATATGCCGAACCCGAGCCCTGAATTGCTTTCGTCGGTTACGCGGGCGATGGTTCCTGAAATAATGGGCTTGAAGAAACCCGCGCCCACCGCCATCAGGATCAGGCTGAGGAAAACCAGGCTGTAGGTAGTGGAGAGGCTGGTGAGGAAATAGCCGGTACTCATCACAGCAAAGGCCATCATGAGGGTACGACGGTAGCCAAAGCGGTCGGCGATGGCCCCCGAAAGGATGGGAAGCAGGTAGAGCAGGGGGGTGATGGTACTTTTAATCACTCCGACCCCTTCTTTGGAGAAGCCAAGGCCACCATCCGGGGTTGACATCACCAGGTAAACCGACAACACCGACATAACCCCGTAATAAGAGCCACGTTCAAAGAATTCCATCACAATGACGGTCCAGAAGTTGCGGGGAAATGATTTGTATCCTGAGGTTGATTCAGTGGTCCCGGCCATGTTTTTGAAGATTGATGCAGACAAAAATAGGAATTTTCAATTCAATGTCGTTTAGTTAAGGGGGATGTATGTCTTCGACTCCGCCTGCTTGTTGGCACAAGCAAACAGACAGGCGGAGTCGAAGGATTCTCAATCGACTTTTTTCTATTTTCAACCTTAACTAAACGACATTGTTTTACAATTATACCTTACGTTGATTATAGTACCGGATATACCCTCCGTAAGTGTTGTTATACAAAAGTTCAGTCAGTTATGATTCATCTGGTATGTCTGAATGACATTATTTATTTGTTTGTGTGGTGGTTACAGCTAAAATAGAAATGAATGTTGTTGCCGGTTTATTAACCATAATCAGCAGTTTTCTTTTTATTGTCTTTGTATAATGCGATTGACAAAAGAACAGGTATCCATTATCAGTAATACTGCCCGGAGCATTTTTGGGGATTCGGTGCAGGTGTTGCTTTTTGGTTCGCGTATCAGCGACACCCGCAGGGGAGGGGATATTGATCTGCTTGTGCAATCAGCAGACCATACCACGTTGAACCTTTCAAACAAGCTTGTTTTTATCGTAGAGCTCAAAAAAAGGCTTGGCGACCAGAAAATCGACGTTTTTCTCTCGCGGGTTGACGAAGATGGTTCGGCGGTAATTCAGACTGCCAGAAAAACGGGGATTGCATTATGCTGAAGCAGGAATTGTTACTCAGAATTTCACAGTCGGCGCAGACCTGCGCAATTCACCATAATCGGATGATGTTTGCGTGGGATCAGTTGAGAGAGGTCTTTCCTCTTGATGAAAACAGTTACACGAACCTGGCTTCAACCCAGATCAGTTATTGAGATCAGCTGATCTACAGGTTTTCGAAGCTACAGGATACCATCGGGAATAAAGTGTTCCGTAACATTCTGGAAGGTCTCGGAGAGGATCAGGAAGAACTTCCCTTTATTGATATAGTTCTGCGGCTTGAAAAACTACATGTTATTGAGAGTCATCTTGAATGGCTTCAACTAAGGGAAGTAAGGAATCTCGTAACGCACGGATACCCGTTTAATACAGAGGAAATAATCGAAGGCTTGAACCTCATTACGGAAAAAGTGCTGATCCTCTCTCAGATATGGCTAAAGCTTCAGGAATTCATCAAGATGAGGTTTAGTATCTGAATAAATACCTGATCAAAGCCATTTTTGTCCGGTTAAAGTAAGAGAAACATTGACACCAAAACACAAAGCCACCAACCTGTCTGCTTGACGCAGTCAGGCAGGCCTGTCTGCCTGAGCATACAGGCAG
>CALMDN010000135.1 GCA_937864935.1 uncultured Bacteroidales bacterium | reverse complement strand
CCGACGAGGCCTTAAGGCTGAGTGAGCGTAAAAACAAAGCCATCATTGAAGCACTGCCCGACCCTATTTTTATCATCGATGAAAACGGAAACCTTCCGGAAGTGTTGTCTGATGGCAAAAACTCTTCGGCAGACAGTTCAGGGGCAAACAAACTGAATATTCATGATCTTAGCTATCCTGTTGAGACGGTTAACAGGATTCTGGCTTCAGTACGCATGGCACTTTCAGCTGGCACCCAGCAAACCATTGAATACGATATTCCTGCCGACGGTGACCGCGTTTACTTCGAAGCCCGGTTGGTGGCACTCAATCCAACGCATGTGCTGATGGTGAACCGCAACATCACCGACCGCAAGCTTTCTGAAATCAAACTGGTAAGGGCAAAGGAGAAGGCAGTAGAGTCAGACCGGCTTAAATCGGCATTTCTGGCCAACATGAGCCACGAAGTGCTGACACCGATGAATGCCATCATGGGTTTCTCCCAGATACTCAACGAAGAATCACTGAGCGATTCCGACCGCAGAGAGTTTGCCGCTCTCATCCGCAACAGCGGACAAATGCTTATCAGCCTGATCAACGATATCGTTGACCTCTCGAGAATCGAAGCCGGAGAAACCAAATTCAACATCACCCGGTTTGAAATTGACCCGCTTTTTGGTCAGCTGAACAATTATTACACCAACGAACTTGTAAAAGCCGGAAAAGAAGACATCAGGCTCTCTTTTTACATTTCGTCAGCCGGAAATCCGGTTGAAATTGAATGTGACCGGAACCGCCTGCAGCAGATACTCGGCAACCTGCTTGACAACGCCATAAAGTATACCAAAAGAGGCTCTATTGAAGCAGGCTGCGAAGTAAAGGAAAACAACCGCATCGAGTTTTATGTAAAGGATACAGGAATTGGTATTCCGCTCGAAAAGCAGGGAGTTATCTTCGAAAGGTTCAGGCAGGTAGAAGAAGATTACAACCGCACCTACGGAGGTACGGGCATTGGACTGGCACTGGTAAAAAAACTGGTGGAGCTGATGGGCGGTAACATAACCCTCATCTCTGAACATGGACAGGGCTCTGAATTCAGAATAAGCCTGAACCTGGTTACCACACAAAAACCACCGAAATACATCCTGCCCGTTGTGGAAACCCATGAAGTACAGCGCTATAACTGGGCAGGGAAAACCATCCTGGTTACCGAAGACATTCAAACCAATTACATTTTCCTCGAAAGGGTAATTTCAAGGCTGAATGCCAGAGTGCTTCAGGCTCAGAACGGAGCACAGGCACTGGATTTGGTTAAATCAGGAGAAAAAATCGACCTCATACTCATGGATTTGCAGATGCCTGAAATGAACAGAATAGAAGCCTTTAACCTTATCCGGCATTACAACCCTTCCATCCGCATTATACTGCAGACAGCCTATGCTACCAAAGACGAGAAAGAAACCTACCGGGATATGGGTTTCGATGGTTTCCTTACCAAACCAATCCAAATAGAACCACTGGTGGCCATGATCAACAAAGTGCTGACAAACAGCAACCAATAGATCAGCCCATTATTCAAAACAGCACAATTCAACGGTCTTCAGATACCAATTATGTCAGGCAAGACTGAGACAGAGGTTTTTAGTACTGAATATCTTCTGGCAGTTGATGCCGGAGTAAAAACAGGGCTGGCTCTTTTTGACAGAACCGGAAAACTGCAATGGTACCGCTCTCACAACATGGGATCAGTGAGTGCTTTGCGCAGGGCGGCTTATAAACTATTGAATGATACCGCAGGGCTTTCGGTGGTGGTGGTTGAAGGAGGCGGCCCGGTAGCTGAAGCCTGGATCAAAACAGCCGAAAGGCTGTATCTCAGCATTCTGAAAACCGATGCAGGACAATGGAGAAAAACCTTACTTCTGCCGCGCGAAAGGAGAAATTCAGAGATTGCAAAACAATGTGCCATCCACCTGGCACAGCAGATCATCAGGGAGTCCGGAGTCGCTTCCTACAACAGCCCCACCCACGATGCCGCAGAAGCGATACTGATTGGGACCTGGGGAACCTTCATTAAAGGATGGATCAGTAAACTGCCGCAATTGCAGCATTAGGAACAATTCCGGTTCAATATGCCAAGGCTGGAATGAATATAAATACTGCTACTTCGTATAACGTTTTGCCGATTACCTGATTAATAAGCTGAAATAGTCAGGAAAAAATCGTAAATTTGGAGCAATTTTGTACAGACAGGTCCATGAACCAGATACAAACCGTCAACATAGATACCATCAGGAAGTCTAAAACAGAGTTGTTCAGACAGCATGATCTGGTTCTATCTAACAAGTTGACGACCAATGTACTTAACAGCATTCCGGTACCGGTTCTTGTGCTGAACAAATCAAGGCAGATGGTTTTCGGGAACAAGGCTGTACTCGAAATGCTGGATGCTCCGGAACAGGAAAGTATCCTGGGTAAGAGGTTCGGCGAACTGGTCGGTTGCCCTGCATCCGCGGTCGGCCCTACAGGTTGCGGAAGTTCACCGCACTGCCATTCCTGCGGTGCACTTAAATCCATCTATAATTGCATAGAAACCGGCATTGGGACCGAAGAAGTAAGCATGCAGACAGCCAATTCGGTGATGCTGCACTTAAAGGTAAATTCAGAGCTGGTGAATTTCGGTACAGAAGAGTTTATTCTGCTCACCTTTCAGGACATCAGCACCGAGAAAAAGAAACTGCTCCTTGAGCGTATCTTTTATCACGATATTCTCAATTCAGCGCACAATATCGGAGGCATGGCAGAACTCATCAGCTCCGACGAAATCACCGGGAGCAAGGATGAATACATCGCCATGCTGATGAAATCAACCCGTGAGCTGATTGATGAAATCAACACCCATCGGTTACTCACCAGCAGCAGTCAGTCGGAATACCTGAGCCAGCCGGTCGAAATCAATTCCTTTGTCTTTTACAAAGAACTGAAAACCGAGTTTGAAGCCCTTGCCGATTCGGGATTGATTGTTACCCTTGACAAACGAAGTGAGAACTTCAATTTCACCAGCGACCGGGTGTTGCTGCGGCGGGTTATCATCAACATGATCAAAAATGCCATTGAGGCTGAAAGCTACCTGGGTAAAGTTACCCTCGGTATGATTGCCCTCAAGGATAAAGGTGCGATGCTTTGGGTGCACAACAGCGCTTACATGCCCGATGAAGTTCAGAATCAGGTATTCAACCGTTCGTTCTCAACCAAAGGAAACGACCGTGGATTGGGCACGTACAGCATGAAACTGCTTACAGAAAAATTTCTCAAGGGAAAGATAAGTTTCACCAGCTCCCCTTCCAACGGAACCACCTTCATCATCGAGATCCCCGATGCGAACGTCGGTTAGAACCTGCAATCACTTCTCCCCTTCCTGTTTTTTCCATTCCTATACCGGTAAGCCATTCCGCTACAAGACAATTTGTCAGCATTCTGGCATTGGCACAGCATTTGAAAGCATAGCCGCAAATAAACAAACAAAAATATCCGACGACTATGCAAACGGGAAAAATCAATGTACAAACGGAGAACATTTTTCCGATTATCAAGAAGTTTCTTTATTCAGACCATGAAATCTTTCTCAGAGAACTGATTTCCAATGCAGTAGATGCCACTCAGAAGCTTAAGGCACTCTCTTCAATGGGCAATGTTAAAGATGACCTCGGCGACCTTACCATTGAAGTTATTGCAGACAAAGATAAAAACACCCTCACTGTCAAAGACCGCGGAATAGGGATGACTGCAGAAGAGGTGGACAAATACATCAACCAGATTGCCTTTTCAGGCGCTGAAGAATTTGTTAAAAAGTACAAAGGCAAGAGTGAGGCCGATGCCGCACAGCTTATCGGACACTTCGGTCTGGGATTTTATTCCTCCTTCATGGTTTCAAAGAAAGTGGAAATCATTACCAAAACTTACAAAAAAGGGCCGGGTTCAAAAGCAGTGAAATGGGAATGTGACGGAAGCCCCGAATATACCCTCACAGAAACAGAGAAAAACGAAAGGGGAACTGAGATTGTATTGCACATAGCCGACGATTCGAAAGAGTTTCTCGAAGAGCACCGCATTCTCGACCTTCTCAGGAAATATTGC
>CALMDN010000134.1 GCA_937864935.1 uncultured Bacteroidales bacterium | reverse complement strand
TATGTCTATCAGCATTCTTCATCGCTGATGCCGGCGAAGTACATTATTTCGAGCTTCTGGGCAGGGCAGGAGGGGAGTTTTCTGTTATGGGCATTTTTTATCGGACTTTTTGGAATCGGTACCATGTACACTGCCCGTAAACTTGAGAGTCCTGCGATGATTGTGGTAATGGTGGCGCAGTTGTTCCTGGTGTCGATGTTACTTGGGGTTAATATTGGCGGGATTCCTTTGGGGAATGACCCTTTTCAGCTGCTGAGGATGATGCCGGTAAATGCCGGTAATGAGTTTTTCGACAATCCGGCTTACCTGACCTTCATCACCGATGGTAACGGACTGAATCCTTTGCTCGAGAATCCCTGGATGGTGATCCATCCCCCTTTATTGTTCATGGGATATGCTTCATCAATTTTCCCGTTTGCGCTGGCTTTCGGGGCCCTGGTGCTGAATGAGAAGCGGTATTGGCTGAAACCGACCCTTCCATGGTTGCTGCTTTCCATTGGTTTGCTGGGAACCGGACTCATCATGGGAGGTGCCTGGGCTTATCAGTCGCTGACCTTTGGAGGTTTCTGGGCCTGGGACCCCGTAGAGAATGCTTCGCTGGTGCCCTGGCTGGTTCAGGTAGCTGCCCTGCATTACCTGTTGTTGTCATACAAGCGGGATAAGTATTACCTGGGAAGTTTCATCTTTGTATTTTTTGGATTCATTACCGTCCTTTATGCAAGCTATCTGACCAGGTCAGGGGTGCTTGGTGAAACATCGGTTCATGCCTTTGGTGATGATGGCCGGAGTTTCCAGCTGATTCTTTTTATGGCGGTTTTCATCCTGGGAGCTGCCTGGATGGTTTTCAAACGACGTAAGTCAATAGCTGCCGATGAGCTTCCGAACCTTTTCAACCGGGAGTTTCTGATGATGTATGGCTCCATCGTACTGCTGCTTTCTGCTTTTCAGGTAATGAGTACAACCTCCGTACCGGTCATAAACAAATTGTTCGGAACCGGGCTGACACCGCCCTCTGACGTTGTCGGCTTCTACAACAACTGGCAGCTGCCCTTTGCCATCCTGGTAACCCTGCTCCTCGGTCTGGGTCAGTATGTGGCTTATGGGAAAAACGACCTGAAACAGTTCAGAAAACTGATCCTTTATCCTCTGGTACTCGCTTTGCTGGTTGGCATCGCCGGATTTATCCTCGATTCAGACATGAAGTTCGTGCATGTTGTCTTCCTGTTCTGCATCTCGTTCACCATTTTTACTTCAATCGGCTTTCTTTTGAGGCTCTCCGGTGTCAGACCCAATACAGGAGCTGCCATTACCCACGCAGGTTTCGGAATCTTCCTGCTTGGTGTGTTGTTGTCGATGTCCGCTACCAAGGTATTGTCAAGGTCAGAACGGGCTCCTATGACCGGTGGCAACGACAATGTCATGCTTTTCAAGGATCAGGTAAAAGCGATCGGCGATTATTCTGTCTGCTTCAGCGACCGAAAAACCGAACGCGATGAAACCTTTTACCAGATTGACTTCCTGAAAGAAGGTGACGATGGCCAGCTATATAAACAGTTCTCGTTGCATCCATCGCTGAAAGTGAACCTCAGGATGGGCAATGTGCACAACCCCGACACCCGCAACATGCTGAAGGGCGATGTCTTTATGTTTCTCACCTACGCAGAAGACCCCTCCAAAAGAACAGCCGACGGGTATGCCATGTCAGGTACTTCAGAAGTCCGCATGGGGGATACCCTGGTTGCCGGCAAAGCCAATGTTTTGCTGGATACCTTGTATGTTGAAGCCATGGATGAGAATGCTGATCATGTTAAACTCACCGCTGTGCTTAAGACAGAGGGTGAAAACGGAGAGCCGGTAACCTATCCCCTGGTTTATGAGGTAAAAGATGGTTTTGCTGAAGCAGGCCTGGTAGAAATTGCAGGTAAGGATGTCAGGTTGAGGTTCGAAAATGTTTCTGATAAACCGAGAACCATCATCATCGGGGTGTTTGAAAAGCAAGCTGAATTTGTGGTGGCCAAAATCCTGTTCTTCCCATGGATATGGGTATTGTGGGCAGGAACCATCATCATGTTCTCCGGTATGACCATCAGCATCTGGAGGCGGGCCGTGAAGGCCAGTCAGGCTGCTGATTAAGGACTCTGTTCAGAAAGTGGTTCTCATTTATAACCATGAAAAGTCAGCGGATTGAATCGGTTTCGTTTGCAGGCTCGGGCAATGTGGCACTCAATCTTGCCCCGGCGCTTCTGAAGGCAGGCTACCGCATCAGGGACATCTGGAGCCGCGATGCCGGGAATGCTGAAAAGCTGGCCCTTGCAACCGGTGCCAGGGCAGTGTCAACCCCGGAGGCTTTGGATGGAACCGTTGATCTGTTGCTGATTGCCCTTCCCGATTCAGTCATTCCGGATTTCGCCGGCCGGATTGCAGGCAGTGTGCATTTCACCGGCATCATCGCACACACCTCAGGCTCTTTGTCGTTGAAATCGCTGCAGAACCTGCATGCCGCATCGGGCGTGTTTTATCCGCTGCAGTCGTTCACCCGCCATACCCATCCCGATATTTCAGCGGTGCCGTTCTGCATCGAGGGAAGCACTGACGAGATTACCCGGCAGCTGACAGCTGTGGCGAAATCCCTGTCTTCCGATGTCAGGCAGATCGATTCGCAGCAACGACTGCAAATCCATCTTGCAGCAGTCTTCGCCAGCAATTTTACCAATTACCTTTATTCTGTATCAGAAACCCTGCTGCAAAATGCGGGTGTGGAGCCTGACATCCTGCTGCCGCTTATCCGCGAAACTGCCGGAAGGCTGCAATCAGGCAGCGCGGTTAACTTTCAGACCGGACCGGCCATCAGGGGGGATCTGTCAACCATTGAGACCCATCTGCAACTGCTCGGCAATGATCCGCATCTGGCAAACATTTACAGAATGCTGAGTGAAGGCATTGTAAAGAAAAAAGAAAATAAAATTTAATTCACAATCAGGATATGTCCAATTATAAAGAAGGCCTTACGCAGATTACCACCTTTATTTTTGATTACGACGGGGTGCTGACCAATGGGGTGGTACTGATTACCAACACGGGGGATCAGCTGCGCACCGGTCATGTGAAGGACGGCTATGCGCTTCAGCTGGCAGTGAAAAGCGGATACCGGGTGGCTGTGATTTCCGGGGGCTACTCCGAATCAATGCGTCACCGGTGCAACGCCCTGAATCTGACCGATGTGTTTCTTGGGGTCGAGAACAAGAAGGCAGTTTATGAAGAGTATGTCGCCAAAAACAAACTGCAGGCTTCAGAGATTCTGTATATGGGCGATGATATTCCCGATTACCAGGTGATGAAGCTGGTTGGCATGCCCGTTTGCCCGGCCGACGCAGCTGAGGAGATAAAAGGGATTTCAAAATACATCAGCCATTTTGATGGCGGCTATGGCTGTGTGCGCGATATCATTGAACAGGTGATGAAAGTACAGGGTAAGTGGATGAACGGCAATGCGTTTCACTGGTAATCCCACGTAGTAATGAACAAGCAACGCCTGTTGGCACTTGCTGGCCTGATCCGCTGGCCAAACCTCCTCATCATTGTACTGACCCAGGTGCTGGTGTTTCACGCGCTCATCGGAAGATATTATCTGCAGGGTAACCTGCACCAGGCCCTTACGACATTTCAGTTCTCATTGCTGGTTGTGGCCACTGTGCTGATCGCAGCTGCCGGTTATGCCATCAACGACTATTTTGATGTGGAAGCCGACCAGGTGAACAAGCCTGAGCAGAACCAGGTGGGCAGGCTTTTTAAACCTGACCACGTTTTGTGGGGCTATGCCACCGCCAACCTGCTGGGTGCCGGTGCCGGATTTTATCTGTCGTTGCAGCTTGGCTCCTACCGTCTGGGCCTTATTTTTCCAATGATTATAATCATGCTGTGGTTTTATTCAGCAGCCTACAAGCGCAAAGTGCTCTCTGGAAATATCTCGGTGGCGTTTATGTCGGCCATGGTGATTCTCATCGTGTGGCTGTTCGAATTTTTTGCCCTCAGGCTGCTGCCCGACAGGTTTATCGGGGTTTACCCGTCACTATGGCCAATTACTTATGTGGTAATGGTTTATGCCGGGTTTGCCTTTTTGGTGAGCCTGGTGAGGGAGATTGTGAAAGACATGGAAGATATCGCCGGCGATGCTGCCACCGGGTGTCGTACCTTGCCGGTAGTTTATGGAACGCGGACTGCGTTGGGGCTTTCACGGATACTGCTGGGTGTGGTTTTTGTGCTGCTGGTGATTTCCGCTGTCTGGTTGTTTAAGCAGAAACTAACCATTACCGCACTGTATTACCTGGCTCTGGCCGGACTGCTGGTTTGGATCCTGATCTTCAGGTTGCACAATATGCCTGACACCGCCAGGCTTCACGGCCTGAGCAGGCAGCTTAAACTGCTGATGCTGGCAGGGATTGGCGGAATGATTTTGTTTGCTTACTATCTTTAACTGAAATTATGATTGACCTGAACCGCTCCGGATACCGTTATATCCTCGCTTCGCAGTCGCCGAGGCGGCATTTTCTGCTTACCGAAACCGGGCTGGATTTTGAAGTAATGGTCAAACCAACGGATGAGTCATACCCTGAAGGCCTGGTTTGCGAGGAAATTGCCTTGTATGTGAGTAAAATAAAGGCGGAAGTGTTTGACTTTGATCAGCTTCCTGAAAATGCGCTGCTCATTACCGCCGACACCATTGTCTGGCTCGAAGGCGAATGCATCGGCAAGCCCCTGGATGAGCAGGATGCACGTTTGATGCTGGCCAAATTATCCGGCAAAAGGCATACGGTGGCTACCGGTGTCTGTTTCAGAACAAGAGACCGTTTTCATGCCTTCCACGTGAATACAGATGTGTGTTTCCGTCATCTTGAGCCCGAAGAAATCGGGTATTATGTTGATAAATATAAACCCCTGGATAAAGCCGGGGCCTATGGCATTCAGGAGTGGATTGGTTATATAGGTGTTGAGCGCATTGAAGGGTCCTATTTTAATGTGATGGGGTTGCCGGTGCAGCGGCTGTACTGCGAACTGAAGCAGTTTATTTCTCCGGTTTCCCACGTCCCAGCTGGTTGATGAGCAATCTTTCAGGTTTCTGAAATTATTTATTTCGTTCATTAACAATACTTTAACACAATTCAGTAAATAATTCAAACGATTCATTTGTTTAATTTGATATTGATGGTCATTCTTCCTCAATTTGCTTTCTGATTTGCGCCTGTCTATGACACCTGCCAGCTGTAAAGGGCTCTTTTCCTTTTTTTTAACGCCCTGTAACTAGTTAAATCTTCATCCTCAAAACAGATAAGTCATGAGACTTTTGAGTATTCTATTGGTTCTGCTGACCATTTCAGCAAATGCCCAGGTAGCGGTCAATACCGACAACAGCAATCCCGACAATTCAGCCATGCTGGATGTGAAAAGTACTACCAAAGGCTTGCTGATTCCCAGGATGACGCTTGAACAGCGAAACGCCATTGTTTCACCGGCTACGGGATTGTTGCTTTTTCAGACCAACAATTCCGCCGGGTTGTATGTCAATTCCGGCACACCTGCATTGCCTTCCTGGAGCCTTGCCGGAAGCAGTCCAGATCAATGGCTGAACAACGGTTCAAGCATTTATTACAACCTGGGTTTTGTCGGCATTGGTACAACGACTCCTGATGCAGCATTGACAGTTGCAAATACAACCCTGGTTGGAATAGCCACCACAGGTGCTTTCCAGATTGGCCAGTCCGATACCTACAATCTGGTATTCGATAACAACGAAGTCCAGGCTCGGTCCAATGGGGTTGGCAGTACTTTGTATCTGCAATATTGGGGAGGTGACATCAATGCGTGCGCATCCGGGTGTACCGTAAACTTTAATGGTCTGGTTAACATGTATAATAATCTTACAACATATGGCCGGATTGGCATAAAAACAAGCCCGAATTATGATTTGGATATCAACTCTACATCTTATTCGGCTTCAAATATTTATAGCCCGTATAATGGAGGCACAACGTCTCAGGTAATTGCAGGGGGAACGACTACCGGCACCTGGGCATTTTATGCTTATGCAACTACCTTAGGTTATGCAGGCTATTTTTCCGGAAATATCTATTGTACCGGAAGTTATTTGCCTTCGGATGAAAAGCTGAAGGAAAACATGCAACCTCTGGAAAACAGCCTGCAGAAAATCATGCAACTGGATATCATGACCTACAATTATAAGACTTCAGAATTCCCGGAAATGAATTTGCCTCATGAGAAACAAAATGGATTCACGGCGCAGAATCTGGAAATTGTTTTCCCGGAACTGGTGAAGCTGAATCCGTTAAAAAAGGAGCAAGCTGTTGAATTTAAGGCTGTCAACTATACCGGCCTGATTCCGGTGCTTACACACGCAATTCAGGAACAACAGTTGCTGATCCAGAAGATGCAGTCAAAAATTGACGAACTTGAACAAATAATCCGCACCAGGTAACAGAACTGATATGAGTGAAGACTCATTTTTTTCGTATCAGTTTTATTTCTGACGATTCTGAATGATCAGAATTTCGGCCAGGGTGTTTTCATCAGCAATGGCTACTCCAAGCATAATCCCGGTGCCATGCCTGATTTGAAAAGCATTAACAAAGGATAGCTCATCCCTTCAATGACTGCCAGGAACCGAAATACCATTATCTCACCTGCAGAAGGACTGATCATATACAATAAAGCAATCAGCGAGATCAACCAAAGGCAAAACGGTCTCCGGATGTTTCTGCGTAACATCGATTATTGGGTGGGAGGAGGCAACGGCTGGATGTTTTTTATTGCTGACAATATTGGCATCAATACAAAAGGGCCTGCAGTAAGACCGGATGTTAACGGCGGTGTGATTGCACTTAATTCAGTGAAAAAATCTATTGCACCTTCATTAACAATAATTTAACACTCTATTGGAAGGATTTAAATTGTTCAGTTTGTTTATTGAACCGTTGATGGGATCTCTTTTACATTTTACTTCCTGACTCTCCGGTTTCTCAGACATCTCTTTTGGTAAAGGAGCAAGGTTTCATCATTTCTTTCAGATCAATACCCAATTCCTTTACCATTAACGAGGAAATGTCATGAGAATACTGCTTCTTCTTATCATGCTGGTAACTGTATCAGCCCGGGCCCAGGTAGCCATCAACACCGATGGTTCCGACCCCGACAATTCTGCCTTGCTGGATGTGAAATCCACTTCTAAAGGCGTCCTGTTTCCCAGGATGACCACCTCGGAACGCGAAGCCATTGCCACACCGGCCACCGGGCTTACGGTGTATGACCTTACTACGCAAAGTTACTGGTATTACAATGGCATCGCCTGGGCAATTCTCGGGAACAGTCCATGGTCGGTAACCGGAAATAATATCTTCAACAACAATTCAGGTAATGTCGGGATCGGCACCGATACACCTAACGGTAAGCTTCATCTGGTCAGCACATCGCATACCAATCTGAACATTCAGGGAAGTTCCACCATCGGAACATGGTTAACAATGGGAAATACCTCGGCAGGCGGCAAATGGTACAATTTGATCTCGACGGGGTCAGCCAACGGAGAAGGGCCGGGTAAACTTCTCTTTATCAGCGGGTCATCTGCATACAGCGCAGAGAATCTTGTGATGGCTTTTGGTACTTCAGGTAATGTAGGGATCGCAACTTCCGCACCCAATCCATCGGCCGCACTGGATGTAAGCTCCACATCAAGGGGGTTCCTCCCTCCCCGGATGACCACCGCCCAGCGAAATGCAATATCGGCACCTGTAGAAGGATTGCTGGTTTTTAATACAGATGAAAAAGCTTTGAATATGTTTACAGGCACAGAATGGTCATCCCTGATGCCTGTCCCGGCCTTTGAATGTGGCCTTAATGTTACAGTTAATCATTTGGTTTCGGGAGGTGTCGCCCCTGTTCCTAAAACAGTAACCTACAGTACTGTGAATGGAATACCGGGTGAACCCACAAAATGCTGGATTACCCAAAACCTGGGTGCAGACCGACAGGCGACAGCCGTTAGTGATGCCACAGAGGCTTCAGCCGGCTGGTACTGGCAGTTTAACCGCAAGCAGGGTTTCAAACACGATGGCGCAACGCGTACACCCAATACGACATGGGTAAGTCCCAACAATGGAAATTCAGATTGGGTGGCTGCCAACGATCCATGTGCCCTGGAATTAGGCGCCGGATGGCGTTTACCAACCGAAAGTGAGTGGACCAATGTAGAAAATAGTGGCAATTGGACAAACTGGAATGGTCCATGGAACTCAGCTCTGAAACTCCACGCTGCCGGGACACTGCTCCCCAGCAATGGTTCGCTGGGCTCTCGTGGTTCTTGGGGCTTTTACTGGAGCAGTTCACAGTTCAACGCTTACGATGCAATGCTACTTTACATCTATTCTGTTGATTGCTTGGTAGGTTACACTAGTAAGGAATTCGGTTTCTCTGCCCGTTGTGTCAGGGACAATTGATTGATTTGATTCATTCCACCTGATTTTTTATGGGTGGTTCCTTTACGGTTATAACTCAATATAGATTACCTTATGAAACAACTGTTTATCATTTTTTTACTTGCCACCGGTCTGAACGCCTGGTCTCAGGTAGCCATCAACACCGATGGGTCCAACCCTGATCCAAGTGCCATACTTGATGTGAAAAGCACGGACAGGGGAATCCTGGTACCACGGATGACCACCGCACAACGCAGCGCCATAGCCTCCCCTGCCTCCGGTTTACTGGTGTTTGATAGCGATACCCAGAGTTTCTGGTTTTACAGTGCCGGTTCATGGCTGGAGCTTACTGACCAATCCTCACAGCAATGGATACCCAGTGGAAGCAGTATTTCCTATACTTCCGGCAATGTTGGGGTGGGCGATGCTTCTCCGGCATCTGCCTTTACGGTTGGTGACGGCGATAAATTTCAGGTAAGCGGAACCGAAGGGGATGTATCCTTTACCGATGACAATGCCAGCATTCAGTTCCCTGCCACCACTGCCCCCAACAGCCCGATGATCTACATGTTCGGTGGAGGTACGCAGAATGCCGACCGCATGGTTATCAGTCATTCCCCATCATTCCCGAGGTGGGGGATTGAATACAGGGACACGGCCGATGTTTTTTATCTCAGAAACGGCACCGAACGAAGATTTACCTTTCATCTTTCCAACGGACGGTTCGGGATAGGCACCTCAGAACCTGTGGCCAGGCTTGATGTGAACGGCGATGCCCTGTTG
>CALMDN010000133.1 GCA_937864935.1 uncultured Bacteroidales bacterium | reverse complement strand
ACGTCCCACCTCAAGGGAAAAAAGCCTGTCAGGGGTTGTTTCGCCGACATTAATGTGAAATTTTTTTTCAGAATCTGCATACAAATTTCTATATTAGCCATTCAAACACCGGGTACACCGTTAAAACTGACCAGCCATGAAAACCATCATCTCGGCCGTTGATTTCTCAGATTGTTCCATCAATGCCCTGGAACATGCCGTGAGTATTGCCAAGCACTCAGGATCTGACTTACTGATGTTATGGGTTAACAATCCATATACCACCAAAACCATTCTTTCATCCGACCTTTCTGACGATCTGGTTGAAGAAGTTGAACATCAGTTTACCAAACTGATCAACAAATACAGCAGCGAGCTTACCGAATCCAAAATTGATTACATCATCCGCGAAGGAAAGGTGTACCGCGAGGTGGTGAATCAGGCCCGTGAGTCAGACGCCTGGCTGATTGTTGCCGGCACCCACGGATCTTCTGGATTTGAGGAATTGTGGATGGGCAGCAACGCCAACCGCATCGTCACCGCCGCGCCCTGCCCCATTATAACCATTCGCTCCGGTGTTGAAATCAATCGCAAACTCGAAAGAATTGTCATGCCCATGGACAATACCATGGAAACACGCCAGAAGGTTCCCTTCACCAGTGAACTGGCATCGGCCTTTGATGCCGAAGTTCACGTGCTTGCCATTTATACCACCTCTGTTGAAGAAATCAGGGATAAGGTACTGATCTATGCCAAACAGGCTGCAAAGTACCTTAAAGAAAACGGCGTCAGAAGCCAGATTGTGGAACTGGAGGCTGAAAACCTGAGTACAGTAACCATTGAATATGCCCGGAAAATTGATGCCAACCTGATCTCCATCATGACAGAACAGGAGAAAACCGCCATCAACCTCTGGCTGGGGCCTTATGCACAGCAGATGGTTCACCATTCGCCCATTCCGGTGCTGAGCATTCATCCGAAGGAAATCCTGATTTCGATGGGATACTGATAATCAAGTAAAAAGCCTAAAGTCTAAAGCTTAAAGTTCGTGCATGATTGAGCTGAGATGATGACAAAATCTTCACAATAAGAAGCCCCGGTTGAAAAATCAGCCGGGGCTTAATATTTGTAAAAAAAACGCTTTGTTGTCTGTTAGCAGTAACGTCTGAATAAAGTAAAAAATGCCTTTGTTCAGCCAGTACTTTTTCCTGACAGGGAAAACTAGTTCCTGTCAATGTTGTTGAGGTCCTCGAAAGCCACCTTAAGGCGGGCAATCATGGTTTTCTGGGCTTCATTCAGCCATTTGCGGGGATCGTAATACTTCTTGTTCGGTTTGTCATCGCCTTCGGGATTCCCGATCTGTCCCTGGAGGTAGCCTTCATATTTCTTGTAATAATTCATGATGCCTTCCCAGGTGGCCCATTGGGTGTCGGTATCGATGTTCATCTTAATCACACCATAGGAAATGGCCTCGCGGATCTCTTCACGGCTTGAGCCCGAACCGCCATGGAACACGAAGTTAACAGGCTTTTCAGCAGTTTTGTATTTCTGCTGGATATAGTCCTGTGAATTCTTAAGAATAACCGGCTGGAGTTTTACATTACCAGGTTTGTAAACGCCGTGAACGTTTCCGAAAGATGCTGCGATGGTAAAGCGTTCAGAGATTTTCATCAGCTCTTCATAAGCATAAGCCACATCAGCCGGCTGAGTATAAAGTTTTGAACTGTCAACACCCGTATTGTCCACACCGTCTTCCTCACCACCTGTAACTCCCAGTTCAATTTCGAGGGTCATCCCCATTTTGCTCATGCGTGTCAGGTACTTTTTGCAGATTTCAATGTTCTCTTCGAGGCTTTCTTCTGAAAGGTCAAGCATGTGAGAGCTGAACAGAGGTTTGCCTGTTTCAGCAAAATGTTTTTCACCGGCATCCAGCAGACCATCGATCCAGGGCAGCAGCTTTTTGGCGGCATGGTCGGTATGTACAATTACCGGAACCCCGTAAATCTCTGCCATTTGGTGTATGTGTCTGGCACCTGAAACTGCTCCCGCAATAGCAGCGCGTTCACCATCGTTGCTCAGGAAATTTCCGGCATAAAAGTGGGCGCCCCCGTTTGAAAACTGAATAATCACCGGTGAGTTGACCTCTTTGGCTGCCTGTAACACAGCATTTACCGAGTCGGTACCCACTACATTCACTGCCGGTAAAGCAAAGCCATTGGCACGGGCAATACGGAATACTTCCTGTACATCATTGCCGGCAACTACACCGGGTTTCACCTTCTCAAAAATTCTTTCTGACATTTTATCGTTTGATTAAATTGAACTGAATGGTTTATCTTCGCAAAGGTAAACAATTTTGATTTAATGATACCGGAAATGATCGGCAGGAAAAGATTTCAGGTATTTTTAAATTACTGACTATCAGATACATGACCCTATGTCATTTCAACAGAAAATACGCGAACTCATTGCTGACAATTACTCCGGCTCAGCGGCCATTCTTGAGAAGATTATCCGCAGCATACAAACCTACGTTAACAAGCGGGAGATTGATCAGACCTACCTGAGGGAGAACCTCGACAAGGTGATCAACCACTTTCCTGACCTGGCCGTGCTGCATCATTTCATGCAGCAGTTCTACGATCTGCTCGATGAAGCAAGTGAAAACAACTGGTCCGTTGAAAAGACCATTCTGAGAATTGAAAAATTCATCCAGAACTATAACCTCACCTGGAACGAAAGCATCGGACAGGCTGCAGAGCGCATGGAGCGGCTGGTGAAGTTCAGCAACAAGAAAATACTCCTGCACAGCAACAGTTCGAGTATACATGTGCTGTTTGAGCACCTGGCCACACACAGCATTTTTCCATCGGTATATCAGACCATGTCAGGCCCGGTGTACGAAGGCAAGCTGCAGGCAAGCGCCCTGAGCGAACTGGGCTGCAAGGTACATTTCATCAACGAAGCAGCGGTTGGCCGGTTTATTCATGAAATTGACTTCGCTGTGATGGGTGCCGACAACGTGTTTTCGGATGGGTTTACCAACAAGGTAGGCACCTATCCTATTGCCCTCGTTTGCCGGGAAGCAGGAAAGCCATTTTATGTGATCTGTGATTCGCGGAAACGCTCTCCACTTGACTTTAAAAGCAGGATCAATGCAATTTTCGAACCGGAAGAAGCAACCTCAGAACTATGGAAAGATGCCCCCGAGAAAATAACCCCGGTGAATTATTATTTTGAGTTTACACCGGTTAACCTTGTTTCAGCGTATTTCTTCGATGATACATGGTGGGATTTATCAGAAAGTAAAAATGAAAAGGATGATTTAACCTGAAACCTTGCCGGGTTGCGCCAAATGTTGTAAATTTGCAGCCTGAATAAATGCGGGCCCCGTAGTTCAGCTGAATAGAACGTCAGATTCCGGTTCTGAAGGTCACAGGTTTGAATCCTGTCGGGGTCACTGAAAGAGGCAGTTTTTTTGAAGCTGCCTCTTTTTTATGCTTCACATGCTGGTCCCCGCTCTGAAGCACAAAAACCCGAAACCCTGTCAGGGCCGGTCAGACTGTCTGGAATTAATCAAGTTGCCTTCTTTCCGGATTCCTTTTTTAAATCTTCAGGGGTCAATAATTGCCCTGCCGGTCGATTCTGAATTAGCTTAGTTTAACTTTCAGCTACATTACTTTTCTACTATTTTGAAATTAAAGATCATAACAGGCTTTTTCAGGCTTCGCCTGATGGTGTGTTTTGTTCGGGATAAGCCTTTGATAATTTGCATAGCCGGGAAAATGAAAACTCAGAATAAACTGCTGATCATTCTGATTGTAACTGCTGTAC
>CALMDN010000132.1 GCA_937864935.1 uncultured Bacteroidales bacterium | reverse complement strand
GAATTGCCTGGGCTGTTTGCATAGCGATGTGCTCGGTGAGGGTGCTTAGCTGGTTTAAGGGATCTTCTCCGCTTGCTTCCAGCAAAGGTACAATCTCAGTTTCGGTCCATTCCCTTCCAAGCGACCTTGGCCCTGTTTGCCGGTAGAAGGGAAGGCTGTTCAGTTTATCCAGCAGCAGGTGATTTATTGTACCACTTGCCGCAAGGTGGCCGGATTCATCCATCGTATACCCGAGTTTCGCAGCCAGGCTGTTGAGGACGATGTTGGCCGGACAGATGTCAAAGGCTTTCTGCCGGCCATTTTTAGGGAAGGAAATGTTGGCAAAACCACCCAGGTTTATGCAGGCTGCATGACTTCCGAAGAGCAGGCGGTCGCCCACGGGTACCAACGGTGCACCCTGCCCGCCAAGGGCAACATCAAGACTCCTGAAATCACTTACGGTAGTGATACCGGTCACAGCCGCGATGGCTGCCCCGCTGCCTATCTGTAAGGTAAAACGGTTTTCCGGCTGATGAAAAACAGTATGACCATGACTCGCAATCAGTTGCGGTTTCAACACACACCCTTCGAGGAAAAGTCTGCATTGTTCCCCGATCCATTCGCCATACCTGACGTTGAGCAGGGAAATTTCCACGGCACTGGCCAGGTGTATTCCGGAAAGGGTGTTTCTGAATTCAGTGGAATAAGGAATGGTCGTTGCCTTGAGAATCCCGTATTCAGCGTGATCTTCGCTCAGGTTGAAGTTACACAACGCCAGGTCCAGTCCATCAAGCGACGTACCTGACATGATACCCAAAGCCGTGATGGTTTGCTTCATAACTTTACAGCGCAGGGGTTATGGTTTCCAGTTTCATCCCCCGCGAGCCTTTGATCAGTATGGTCGCTCCTGTAATCCTGCTGGTTTCCAGGTGATTCATCAGTTCTTCAACTGAATCAAATGATTTCACTTCCGGGAATCCTACAGAAGCCGTTTTAAACAAAGGGCCTGCTGTGAGCACCTGGCTGAAGCTGCAATCATTGGCTATCTCAAGGATGGTATGGTGTTCTTCGGCAGCTGCTTCACCCAGTTCAAACATATCGCCCAGAATCAGTATTTTATCAATGACCTGCATGTTCTGAAAATTGAGAATGGCTGCCTTCATGCTTGAAGGATTGGCGTTGTAGGCATCCAGAATCAGGGTATTCCTTTCGGTTGCGATGACCTGCGAGCGGTTGAGTTTCGGTTCATAGCCGGCAACTGCATTGGCAGCGGCATCGGGTTCAACCCTGAAATGGCCGGCGATGCACAGAGCAGCCATGGCATTGTCAAAATTGTAGGAGCCTGCCAGCCTGGTTTTAAGACTGCGTTGGTAGGGATGGGTGATCTCAAATTCCAGCAGGGAAGCTGATTTGTCGGGGACCCCTTTAAAACCGGCATTGTCGTTTGTTCCGTAGGTTACCCTGTCGAGGTCGGCAGAGAGCGACATGAGCAAAGGATCCGCTGCGTTGACAAATACAATGCCTCCGGATTTCCGGAAGTATTCATACAGTTCGTTTTTAGCCCTGATGACACCCTCCGGCCCGCCGAATCCTTCGAGGTGGGCCTTGCCGATGTTGGTGATGAGCCCGTGGGTCGGTCGGGCAATGTTGCACAATTCGGCGATTTCACCGATGTGATTGGCTCCCATTTCCACCACGGCAATTTCAGTTTCGGGTTTAATACTGAGCAAGGTGATGGGGACACCGATGTGATTATTGAAGTTACCGGTAGTTGCCTGGGTCTGGAAGCGGGCAGACAGGGCTGCAGCGATCAGCTCTTTGGTGGTGGTTTTCCCGTTGGTCCCTGTAATGCCGATGATTGGTATCTTCAATTGTTTACGGTAAGCGGATGCCAGCTGCTGCAGTGAGTCCAGCCCGTTTCGTACCAGCAGTGTTTTTTCATTGCTGAAATATTCCGGTTCATCAATAACCGCAAGAGCAGCGCCGTTTTCAATGGCCTGCAGGGCATACTGATTCCCGTTGAAATTGTCACCCCGGAGCGCAAAAAAGATGCTTCCCGGCTGAAGTTTACGTGAGTCGGTGCTGATGTATGGGTATTGCCTGAAAATTTCCAGCAGTCTTTCAGTACTGATATAGTCCATAGTGGAATCCGGGTTTGTCGGTCAATGATTCACTAACGAAATTAAGCAAAATCGGCAGATTGGAAAGACAGAGCAAAAAAAAAGTCCACACGTGAAGTGCGGACTTATGCATTCCATCAGGAAATAGTTTATTTCTTCTTTCCATAAGCACCGCCAACCCGGCCCATGGCGCAGCGGAAACCAATAAAGTTGGTTGCCTGGTTCTCGTCGAGGTAACGGCGTGTAGAAGGACTCAGGAAGTATGCCGGGTCTTTCCATGAACCACCTTTGTAAACTCTTGAATGATCACTGATAAGTGAGGTCTTGCCATATTCATACATCATGTTGGTTGTATTGATGGTATCGGCCGGAGCGGTAGACCAGTCAGGGTTGATGGTTGACTGGTAGTCTCCGTCAAGATAATTGACCTGGTTTGAGCTGCGGTAATTGAAGCGGTCTTTGCTTTCTTCGGTGGTTACTTCACGATAGCGGATACGGCCGAGGCTGTCTTTCGGAGCCAGGAATCCTTCAGCATCGGTTTCTTTGGTCTTGAAGATGTTTCCGCGGAACGGGGCATAATCGGCCATATCTTCGTAAGTCAGCGGACGATAGACATCGAGCACCCATTCAGCTACATTG
>CALMDN010000131.1 GCA_937864935.1 uncultured Bacteroidales bacterium | reverse complement strand
GGATTTTGCCCTTTGTTTTCATGGATATTTTTACACCCGCCCTAAAGGACGGGCCATTTGAAAATTGAAGTAATAATTTTAAACAGTCTCTTAATTCTTTGATTTTTTGCCGGTTTCTGATGTTACTTTTCAGCCCAAACCGGATAAATAAGAAAATTGTTACCACGGAGAACTCCCGTAAACCTAAAAGACCCATTTTATGAAAACATTCAGATCAGTTGATGAGATTTTACATTTCGCAGTAAAATCGGCTCAGGAAACGGCCCAGTTCTTTACCAGTCTGTCGGGACAGGCAAGAAATGCAAAACTTAAAAAGGAATTTGAGGTATATGCGCGCAATGAATTTGCCTTTATGGGCAAACTGACGAAAATACGTGACATCGCTCCTCTGGGAATTACCAGCAACCAATTGAAAGATATGGATATCAGCCGCTATCAGGTTGACCTGGAATCAGCCAAAGGTCTGAAATATACCGATGCCCTGATAATGGCGATGCGTAAGGCAAGGGCTACCCTGATGTTTTATCACGACATTGCCACCAGGACACCCAACGAAGAAATCAGATCAGTTCTCAGAAAACTGGCCGAGAACGAAGCCAGACAAAAACGGCAGTTTGAGATTGAATACAACGAATCCATTCTGCTTCAGTGAAACAAAGAAATCTGCTACCTTAATAGCCTGTTCGGTTGAACAGGCTTTTTTTTGCAATTCAGCAAATACCGGCTCAATGGCTCAGCCTAATTCACTAAATTTGCAGTCCACCGGAAAATTCCGGAAACCGGCTGACTATGCAGTTTATTAACCCAGGTGTACTTTTTGCGCTCTCCGCGGTATTGATACCGCTGATCATTCACCTGTTCAATTTCCGCAAATACCGGAAGGTATATTTCAGCAATGTCAGTTTTCTCCGGGAACTGCAGCAAAAGACGCAGAAAAGCTCGGAATTGCTCCACCTTCTGGTACTGCTCATGCGCATCCTGGCAATAACATTCCTGGTCATCGCATTTGCACAACCCTTTGTTCCGGAAAAAAATCTGTCAGTCCCCGGACAATTCAGCACGGTCAGCATTTTTGTTGACAACTCCTACAGCATGGAATCTGCCGGTATCAAGGGCAAATTGCTGGAAGAAGCAAAGACAAAAGCGAAAGAAATTGCAGCGGCCTACAAAGCCGATGATCTATTCCAGTTGCTTACCAATGATTTTGAAGGTAAACACCAGCGTCTTGTATCCCGTGATGAATTTCTTGAGCTGCTCTCCAAAGTAAAGGGCTCTTCAGCTGTAAAATCACTCGACGAAATCTGCTCAAGGCAGCAGGACCTGCTATCGTCGGCCAGAGCTTCATCGAAAATTGCATACATTATTTCAGATTTCCAGCATAGTACAATCCTTGAAAAAGTACCTGAAAAAAACCTCACCGATCGCTTTGAACTCGTCAGGCTGAACGGCAACGGAACAGGCAATCTCTACATTGATTCGTGCTGGTTCAGCAATCCTGTTGTTCAGAAAAACAAAAATGCGGTTATCAATGTCAGAATCAGGAACACCGCTGCTGAGAATCTGGAAAAAATACCGCTTAAGCTCACCATAAATAACCGGCAGAGTGCGATTGCAGCCTTTTCCATCAACGCTGAATCATCGGCTGAAGTCAGCATGCCTTTCCCCAACCCATCGGCAGGCATCCGGCAGGCAAGTGTTGAACTGAGTGATTATCCGATTACTTATGACGACATTTACTATCTTACCTTCAATGTTACAGAGAAAATTCCGGTACATATCATCAACCGTGACTCAGGAAATGAATACCTGCAATCGGTATTCAGTCTTGATTCTGTGATTGCTCTTTCAGAATCACGCCTGGGCAAAACAGATTATTCTGCATTCAGCAATTACAGGCTGATCGTGCTGAATGACATAGAATCGCTTACCACAGGGGCTGTGAGTGAGCTGAAAAAGTTCGTGATCAATGGCGGCAGTCTGCTGGTACTCCCCTCCCTGAAAGCTGATGCAGCCAGTGTAAACCTGCTGCTGGCCGAACTGGGTACAGATCAGATTCAGAAAGCCGATTCTGCAACAAGCAGGGTAAGCAGCATCAACACCAGCCATCCCCTGTTCAGCGATGTTTTTGAGGCTGGAGAAATGAAACGCGGAAACATTGACTACCCGTTTGTTTACCGGCATTTCAGCATTCGGCAGATCAGCAGCAGTACTGCCGAAACCCTGATGGAACTGAGCAACGGAGACCCGATGCTGACAGTTAAAAACTCCGGTCAGGGAAAAATCTACCTGAGCGCTGTACCGGTTGACAGCAAAGCCAGCAACTGGCCGCAGCATGCACTTTTTGTTCCGGCAATGCTCAACATGGCCTTTAACAGCGGCAGTGCCTTACCCCTGATGTATTACACCGGAACACGCAGCGGAATCAGTCTGGGTGGACTTAAGCCGGCACAGGACAATATCTTCAGGCTTGTTTCTGTTGACGGGAAAACGGGATTTATTCCTGAGTTCAGGCATGTTGACGGGCAAAGTCAGATTTTCCTGAACGATCAGCTGAATGAAGCCGGTATTTTTGAGGTAAGAAGCGGTGAAAACACCGTTTCAATGCTGGCCTTTAACTATAACAGGAAAGAATCGGATCTGAAGACGGCATCGGAAGATGACCTGGAGCGCATTGCTGAAAAATCGGTTAATTTCAGCATCCTTGAAAGCGGTCCAAGGCCTTTGAATGAAACAATTGCGGCAAGAAATGCAGGGACCATGCTTTGGAGATGGTTTCTGATTTCA
>CALMDN010000130.1 GCA_937864935.1 uncultured Bacteroidales bacterium | reverse complement strand
GGGCTTTGGAAAATATTATCATAGTCAATGGCAAAATCCTGAAAAATTTGTAAATTAATGATAAATTTTTCAGGATTTTGCCTATGTTATTTCTGTTTTATTATTTAGCCGCCCTAAAGGACGGGCCTATGGGAATTAGAATCATAAATTGAAACACTTTCTATAATCAATTATTTTTTTGCAGGTCTGTACATGAAACCGAAGCAGCAACCGTCCTGCTGAAAAGGAAAACCTCAGGTTCTGCGCTTCTCGGGCGACACTGCTGAAATTTTAATCCGTCTCAAAAAGAGGAAATTCAATTTACACGACTAAAAATCAATTATTTTTGCCCTATGCTTAAGTGTGCTATCCGGTTATTCATTGAACTCATGTATGTCTGTCATTCCAGCTCTTTGCATTTATAGGCTTCATGAATACAAACAATGTTGTTTTACCCGGGTAATCGATGGCTATTATATAACAAACTGCTAACGCTGAAAATCATGAAGATCCTTTCATCTGTAATTACCACTGTACTGTTGTTGCTGGTCTCTTTTACAGCAAAGTCACAGCTTATCATTACTGTACCCTCGTTCCCTTCTGATGACGATCAGGTTGAAATTACCTTCAATGCAGCTCTCGGCAGCGGAGGTCTCGCCGGCTACACCGGAGATGTCTATGCGCACACCGGAGTGTTAACCAACCTGAGTACCGGACCATCCAACTGGCGGCACGTCAAGACAAACTGGGGGCAAAATACCGAAGAGACGAAACTTGTAAGGGTTTCCGGAGATATCTACAAACTAATCATTGGTCCCGATATCAGGCAATACTATAATGTACCGGCAAATGAAACAATCCTGAAACTTGCTTTCGTATTCAGAAGCGGAGTACAGGTTGGCGGATCATGGCTCGAAGGGAAAACTGAAACCGGAGGTGACATATTTGCCGATGTATACCCTGATGGATTGTTCGTCAGGTTTGAAGCTCCTGATGCCGGGGAACTGCTGGTACTTCCGGGAGAGCTTATCCAGGTTGAGGCTGCTTCCAACGAATCAGATTCACTGTTTCTATATGAAAATGATGTGCTGATACAATCCGTTGCCGGCACAGAGTTAACCGAAACAATCACCGCTATCCAACCCGGACGGCACAACATTTATGTAAGGGCAAAAAATGAATCAGAAACAGCGGTTGATTCATTCTATTATTATGTCAGACAATCAGTTACTGAACTTGAACTCCCTGCCGGAATGAAGGATGGTATCAATTACCTTGATGATCATTCGGTTGTACTCAGCCTGTATGCTCCCGGAAAAGAGTTTGCCTTCGTCATCGGGGATTTCAACAACTGGGAACTGAACGACCAGGGTTACATGAACAGAACACCCGACGGAAACCGCTTCTGGGTGCAGATCAACAACCTTACTCCGGGTCAGGAATACATTTATCAGTATTTCGTCGACGGCAGTATCCGCATCGGGGATCCCTATGCTGAAAAGGTATCAGACCCCTGGAATGATCAGTATATTTCACAGAATACCTACCCCGGAATATTGAGTTACCCTTCTGGTAAAACCACAGGTGTAGCAACGGTACTTCAGACCGCTCAGACTCCGTACAACTGGGAAATTGTGGACTTCGTTCCGCCTGCAAAATCAGAACTCGTTGTTTACGAATTACTTATACGTGACTTTCTGGCTGCTCATGATTACCAGACACTGATTGATACCTTAAGCTATCTGAAAAGCATGGGCATCAATACCATTGAGCTGATGCCGGTGAGCGAATTTGAAGGCAACCTGAGCTGGGGTTACAATCCGAATTATTACTTCGCCCCTGACAAGTACTACGGACCGGCCAACGACTTTAAAAAATTCATCGATGAATGTCACAAACAGGGCATAGCGGTAGTGATGGACATGGTTCTGAACCATTCCTTCGGGACTTCACCCATGGTAATGTTATACTGGGATGCAGCCAACAACCGCCCGGCTGAAAACAATCCATGGTTCAATCCGATTGCAAAACACGACTATAATGTCGGATTTGATTTCAATCATGAAAGTCAGGCAACCAAAGACTTGGTTTCAAGGGTGGTCAGATACTGGATAGAGAATTACAGGATCGACGGATACCGTTTCGACCTTTCGAAGGGCTTCACCCAGAAAAACACCCTTGGGAATGTGGGAGCCTGGGGTCAATACGATGCCTCCAGCGTTGCCATCTGGAAAGCAATAGCCGACACCATCTGGTCTGTGGATCCGGATTCCTATGTAATTCTGGAACATTTTGCCGACAACACCGAGGAAAAGATTCTGTCGGCTTACGGCATGATGCTCTGGGGCAATATCAGCGGCAGTTATGCCAATGCAGCCAGGGGTTCCGCGTCCGACAACAACTTTTCCTGGGCATCATACAAAGCAAGGGGATGGACAGAGCCCAACCTTATCTCCTACATGGAAAGTCACGATGAAGAAAGAATTATGTACCGGTTGCTGAAGGAAGGAAGTATCGCAAATCCCCTATACAGAATCAGGGATACCACGATTGCACTGGAAAGGGCGCAGCTCGCCAATGTATTTTTCTATACGATTCCGGGGCCAAAGATGATCTGGCAGTTCGGTGAACTCGGATACGATTACACCATAGAATACAATGGCCGGACAGGTGAAAAACCGATCCGGTGGGATTATCGGAACGATTACCGCCGCAGAACGCTTCGGAACGTGGTGTCAGCGCTCATCAAGCTTAGGCAGGAACAGGAGGTATTCAAAACCACAGATTTCACGTTAACCCTGAACGGATATTTAAAAAGGATCAACCTGAATCATTCCACCATGAACGCGGTGGTGATCGGAAACTTTGACGTGAATGAAGGCAGCATCGTACCTGCATTCAACCATACCGGCAAATGGTATGATTTCTTCACAGGAGATTCTTTGGATGTTACTGATTTAAACAGCCCTGTTCTGCTGAGGCAGGGGGAATACCGTCTTTATACAGATAAAAAGCTTGCAAAACCCGAAACAGGAGTAGGATTGCCCGAGCCGGAACGTATTCCGGAAGCAAGACTCAGCAGCCTTTATCCGAATCCCGCCGCTGCTTATGTAAAGGCAGAAATTTCAATGGCAAAACAATCACAGGTACAGATAAACCTGCTCAGCATCAGCGGTCAGTTTATCCGTACTGAGTTTAACGGAATCATGCAGCCGGGTGAACACAATGTTACCATTAATTGCAGCACTTTAAAATCAGGAAGCTACCTGATTCAGTTGAAGTCAGATGGGTCAACACAATCTTTACCACTGATAATCAACTAATTTAAAAGTATTAATACCTTAAATCGGGGCAAATTCTTTATGATTTGCCCCAATTTAGTTATACAGAGGCTCTTCAACACCTTTAATTTTCCGGATGACATTCAGAAAAAAAATGAAAGAATGCATCCATTATAACCCATTGGTAATTAATGCGATTTAAAAGAGAATTAATAATTGTTTAAAATTTCTTTAACAAATACTTGCCAGAGTAAAAAAAGGTAGTACTTTTGCAATC
>CALMDN010000129.1 GCA_937864935.1 uncultured Bacteroidales bacterium | reverse complement strand
TCCTGCCCCATCCGCTTCTGTTTCCGGAGAAACACTGGTTTGCAGCGGTACCCAGGTTCCCATGACCGTTGAACTAACCGGCACCGCTCCCTGGAACCTTACGGTGAATAACGGTGTAGGCAGCATCATAGCTACCGATACTCCGTATACCTTCCAGGTAACCCCAGAGGAAAATAGTGTTTACCAGATCTTGACAGTAACCGATGCTACCAATTGTGCTTCAGCTGGAGACGGTGAATTTACTGTTAATACCCTGGCTGCACCCCAGATCAGCCTGGTTTCCGACACAGCCGCCTGTGCCAATCATGTAGTAACCCTTACAGTAAATACCACCGAAACGCTGGATTATCTCTGGACCCCCGGCGGATACCTTACCCAAAGCATCTCGGTTGACTCAACCGGTGTTGGCGTTGGAACCGGAGTTTGGACAGTGGAAGCCACCAACAGCAACAACTGTGTGAGCACAGCTTCAGTAAGTGTGACCTTCAACGACTGTACAGGTATAGATGAGGCCGGGAATTCAGCCATCAGCCTTTATCCCAATCCAACCGCAGGGGCTTTCAGCGTGATTGCGTCAAATCAGGTTAACGGAACTTTCAGGCTCGAAATCATCGATGCAGGTAACAAGGTTGTTTATTCACAGAACTCCCTTGAACTGAAATCCGGGAAAAAAGCGCCTGTCAACGCCGGCAACCTTGCCGATGGTTTGTATATGCTGAAGCTCACCGGCAACAATGGTAATTATTCCACAAAACTGATCATCAAAAAATAGTCTCTCCCAGAACTTGTAAAGGGGAACAGCCTGCTGTTCCCCTTTTTTTATTTGTGAAATCGTCACTGAAATTTAATAGTACAACAGCACTGTGAAGAAAAACCAGTCGATCAGAAACCAACCAGTGCCTTCGGGCTGTAAGGCAGAAATTGTGATTGCCGGAGGTCTATCAGGATGTCTTCATTACTTTTTAAAAAAATTGCATTACCATTTGTATAAAAAGTGATCAACTTACATCCCGTATTCAATTTATATTATTTTTGCGGGGAGTATTGATGTGTTTTCATTGTCAACCACTTAACCGATTGATAATGAGGTTATTTTTTCTTCACTAACAAACAAAACCATGAGAACAACTTTACAAGGGATTCTGAAAGCTTGTAACCGATTGAGCATTGCGACCCTGGTCGTACTGCTTACCCTTTCATTTGTTTCTGTCTCTGCTGCAGAGCAGAACTTCAGCGACAGCTGGGGCAAACAGGGACTGAGCCTTACCCGTCAGGATAAGGGAGGTGTTAACCTGAATTTTTCGGTTCAGCATTTCAGTTTTACCGAGCGTGATGTAAACGGACAGATGATGACCGGGATATCATTTTCTGAATCATTTCTTCCGGCCGAAGCAGGGATGCCCGACGTACCCGGATTCAGCAGGTACATCGCCATTCCCAATGGTGCAACCCCCGTACTCAGCATTACCAGCATGAGAACAGAAGTTTACCCTAACATTGAACTGGCTCCGGCACCTGTGATTCCGCTGGATACTGACAATGGTCCTCTGGTATACAACAAAAACGCAGAGATATACAGCACCAATGCCTATTTCCCTGGTCAGCCGGCTCTGCTCGAAGGCTTTACCAAACTGCGCGGTGTGGATGCCTGCCTGCTTACCATCCTGCCATATCAGTACAATCCGGTGACCAAAGAACTCGTGGTTTACAGGGATATGGAAATCAGCATCACTTTCGAAGGTGGCAGCAGCGAATTCGGAGAAGAACGTTACCGCAGCCGCTGGTGGGATCCGATTCTTGAAGATGCCATCATCAACTTCAGTTCGCTTCCATCGGTTGACTATGATGCCCGTGCAGCTCAGTCGAACCGCAGCGTCGGCTATGAATACCTTATTATTGTTCCCAATGACCCCATTTTCAAACAGTGGGCCGACTCGATTTCCCTCTTCAGGAACGAAGAAGGCATCCATACCGGTATTGTTAAGCTCTCAGACATTGGCACAAACGTTACCCCGGCCATGCTGGAAACATACATCAACAACATCTACAGCACCTGGGATGTACCTCCCACCGCAGTTCTGCTGCTGGGTGATTATGGTCAGTCATCGGCCAATACCAATTCAATCCCTTCACCCATCTGGGACAATTACTGTGTTTCCGACAACATTCTTTCAGATGTGAACAACGATGACATGCCCGACATTATCTTCGCCCGTATCACTGCACAGAATGCTTCACAGCTTCAGTCCATGGTAGGCCGTTTCCTTAAATATGAGCGTCGTCCGCCCACCAATCCTTCTTTCTATGCCAACCCGATCACTGCACTGGGATGGCAGACCGAACGCTGGTTCCAGATCTGCTCTGAATCGGTAGGTGGTTTCTGGAAAAATGTGCTGGGTAAAACCCCGGTCCGTATCAATGAAATATACGATGGAACTCCCGGAACTGTGTGGAGCACAGCGACCAATACCAATACTGTAGTAGGCGTATTCGGACCAAGCGGACTGGGCTACATTCCTGCTCAGCCCAACTCCATGGGTGGCTGGTCAGGCGGCAATGCCACCATGATCAACAATGCCCTCAACTCAGGCTCCTTCATGCTGATGCACCGCGACCACGGAATGGAGACGGGCTGGGGCGAACCCTCTTATACAAACAGCAACATCAACGGTTTGACCAATACTGACCTCTCTTTTATCCTTTCCATCAACTGCCTTACCGGAAAGTACAACCATACGAGTGAGTGCTTCACCGAGAAATTCCACCGCTACACATACAACAACCAGCCTTCGGGAGCCCTCGGACTGATCGCTGCCTCAGAAACATCCTACTCATTCGTAAACGACACCTACGTATGGGGAATGATGGACAATATGTGGCCCAACTTTATGCCCCAGTATGGCAGTACTCCTGAATCAAGGGGTGTGCTTCCGGCGTTCGGAAATGCAGCAGGCAAATACTTCCTGCAACAATCGAACTGGCCATACAACACCGGCAACAAAGAGGTAACCTATAACCTTTTCCATATGCACGGAGATGCCTTCCTGAAAATATGCACCGAAGTACCTCAGACCATTGCGGCTACTTACAATCCAACCATCTACGAAGGAGAAACCCTGTTTACCATTACCGCATCACCAAACTCTCTGGTTTGTCTTTCTGTGAACGGTGAGATTCTGGCAACCGGTGTAACCGGCTTTGTAACCACGATTGATCTGACCATTCCTCCACAAACCGAAGGTACCCGTATTAAAGTAACCATTACACGCCCGAATTGCAACCGTTATGAAGGCTGGGTGGATGTAATCCAGATGGTTACCTCATCCACTGCCGGGGAAGATGCCACCCTGTGTGAGGGAACAGCCCACCAGCTTGCAGGCCAGGCAACCAATTACACCAGCCTGCTCTGGGAAACCAGTGGTACAGGAACCTTCAGCGACAACAGCATCCTGGATCCGGTTTACACACCGAGTGCAGGTGATGTAGAACTGGGATCAGTGATTCTTTCGCTGACTGCTCAGAATCCTGCTACCAACG
>CALMDN010000128.1 GCA_937864935.1 uncultured Bacteroidales bacterium | reverse complement strand
AGCGATATCAAAAGATACCGCTGATGCCGCGCCAGATACTGATTGTCGAAGACCATCCCATTGTTAGCGAAAGCCTTGAACGCATCATCACCGGCGCTGGCCTGGATGTTGAATGCACTGCTGTCCAAACAGCATCACGCGGGCTGGCCTGCCTCAACAACAAACCATTCGACCTGATCCTGCTCGATATCAACCTTCCGGATATGAGCGGCATTGAGTTCTGTGCCACCACTAGAAACCGTTTCCCGGAACAGAAAATACTGGCCATCACTACTGTTGCCCAACGGCATGTGGTCGAAAAAATGCTCGATCAGGGAGCCGATGGTTTCATCCTGAAAACATCTGATACTGAAGACATCATTGAAGGAATCAGGCAGGTACTGAACGGAAAAACCATTTATCTTGGAAAAGGAGTTAAAGAACTGATCAGAGGGGTGACCACCGACCACTACGACCTGCCAATGATTACACGACGAGAGAGCGAAATCCTGAAACTGATTGCAGATGGCCTTACCAATCAGGAAATTGCCGACCGTTTGTTCATCAGCACTTTTACTGTTGATTCGCACCGGAAAAACCTGCTGCTGAAGTTCCATGCCCGCAATACAGCAAGTCTGGTGAAAATTGTGGTTTCCAGGGGGATCATCGAGGTAGATTGAGGGTATGCCTTGAAAGTAGCTACAGCAGATCTCACCACCGTGCAGTAAGTTAATATTTCAGGTACTTATTTTTTTACCGGTTCTGATCCTTTGCTTATTTTTACCGCAGATTCAGGTTTCAAAAACAATAGCTTCTTATTTTAATCCGATAAGACATTCCAAATAAAATGATATGAAAAGAATATCCCATTTCCTGATTCCGGCTGTTTTCATCCTGACCTTCGTTCAAAATGCACAAGCACAATCAGATACCTGTAAGGTACTGATGTCGGAAATTTCGGGCACCTACTCCGGGCATTGCCTCAACGGCCTTGCCAACGGCAAAGGGAAATCGGCAGGGAAAGATACCTATACGGGGAATTTCAAGGATGGGCTGCCCGACGGTAAAGGAAAATACGAATACAGCAACGGCGATGTATTTGACGGAAACTGGGCAAATGGCCTCAAAAACGGGAAAGGAAAATTTCAGTACACCCTCAACGGGAAAAAGATGACGCTGCAGGGGTATTGGAAAAACGGTGATTATGCCGGTCAGAACGACCCGGATGTGGAATACCGTATCACGGGCGTAACCGGAATCAGCGACTACAAGCTTGAGAAAAGCAAGGCCGGCAGTGATGGTGAAAAAACAGTAACCATCACCATCAGCAGCGCTTTCCAGTCTTACATTCCACGCGACCTGAAAATTGAGAAGTCGTCGGGACAGGTCATGCAGCAGGGCAAATCCATAGCCATTGCCCAGTTTTCAGTTCCCTTTCATTGCGACATCAGCTATACGATCCTGGTAGCGCACGAATCGAAACAGTGCCGGTTCAGTTTTGATATTTATCAGGATGGCACCTATGTGGTTGTTCTTAACAATCAGTAAACCAATCCGTAATCAGTACAGCCGTTATCAGCCATTGCACCTGACGGATTTCGCAATCTGATGAAGGCTTATTGCGCCAGATATTTCAGCATTGCTAATTTTTCGTATTCTGAACTATTTTCCGGCACCATCATCCGGAGGGAATAATTCCTTACCTGTTTCCACAATCCCGAGTTTTTCCTCTGTTTCATGCAGCGCACGGGCATTGTCGGTAATGATAAGCAGATTGTCGTTGACCTCCAGACCGGTTTTACCGGTAGGAACGAAATAGCTGCCCGCCCTTTTCACCAGCACCACCAGGGTATTGTTGGGAAGGGGGAGGTCCATCAGGCGGTGTTCACCCTGAAGCATATCCGGGGTAATGGTAATTTCGGCGGTCACCGATTTGATTTCATCCGAAAGGCTGATGTCGAAATGCTCCGACTTACCGGCGACCGGCGTTTTATCGGTCAGGCCCAGCCATTCTGCCAGCGGTGACAGGGTAATCCCCTGAACAACCAGCGAAACCAAGGTACAGAAAAAAACAATGTTAAAAATGGTTCGTGCATGAGGAACATCGGCTGCCAGTGCCATGATAGAAAAAATGATCGGCACTGCTCCGCGCAAACCTACCCACGATACAAACAGCTTACCGCGCAAAGGAATTTTCCGGAAAGGCAGCAGACTGAGGAATACACTTAAAGGACGCGAGATAAATATGATGATGAAGCTTACAATCATTCCGGGGACGATCACAGGGATCAGTTCATGGGGATTCACCAGCAGCCCCAGGGTGAGAAACATCAGCAACTGACTCATCCAGGCCAGTCCGTCGAAAAAGTGCATGCTTGACCGCTTGTGCACGAGCTTTGCATTGCCGATCACCAGTCCCCCGATATAGACAGCGAGATAGCTGTTGCCTCCGAGAAAATGAGAGGATGAAAAGATAAAAAAACTAAACGTCAGAACCAGCACCGGGTAAAGGGCATTGTTGTTGATGCGGATGTGGTTGATGACATATACAGCCAGTTTTCCGAGTGCATAGCCGGCCATGGCGCCAACCAGAAGCTGAATGAGAATGGAGACTGCGATCTCATGGTAGAATGGGGCGATCTTCGCATTGGCAATGCTGATGAGGGTAATGGTGAGCAGGTAGGCTACCGGATCGTTGCTCCCGCTTTCGAGCTCAAGCAATGGCCTCAGGTTGTGTTTGAGTTGAATTCCTTTCGACCGGAGCACCGAAAACACCGATGCCGAATCTGTGGAAGCCATGGCTGCGGCCATCAGCAGGGATGACAGCAGGGTAACCTCCTCAGGGGCTTCGAAAAATCGGAAAATCCACCAGGTAAGCACCCCGGTTATTCCGGCAGTAAGAAAAACCCCGAAAGTTGCCAGCACCATACCCGGCATTACAACCGGCCTGATCTCAGCAATGCGGGTATCCAGGCCGCCGGAGAATAGAATAATACTCAGCGAAATTGTTCCTATAACCTGTGCAGCCTGTATGTTTTCAAACTGAATTCCCGCGCCGTCGCTACCGCCCAGCATTCCAACACCCAGGAAGAGCAGAAGTGCTGGTATGCCATAACGATCCCCTGCCTTTCCGGCAAGAATGCTCAGAAAGAACAGGATTGAAAGAATCAGAAGGGTCAGTTCAATGCTGATGCTCATTCTGTTTTTTTCTTAAAAATAGGACATTTTGCAACAGTATAAACGTCTTCAGAAAAAATTGGTTAGAAAACCTGCACCTAACAGATAATCGAATTTCGTTGAAGAAAGACCTCAGCCTCATTCCTGAAAGCATGAAAAAAGCCGGGAACAGCAATATCCTGGCCATTCCCGGCTTTAAAATGCTACCGGTTGTTCAACGTTTTTTACTCTGTTCTGCGAGGCTGGTAATTGTTTTCTGCCACTTTTCGGCAAACTGAAGTTCTCCTGACAGGGTGGGATTATCATGTTCGGCATTGTAGACTGTGACTACCGTTGTTCCGGCAGCTTTGTCGCGATGATGAAAAATCAATTCTATGGCGTCTGTAACAATGGCTGAACTTCCCGACCCGCTCACTGACCTGCTGCGGTTGTTGAGGCTGCAATGGCTGATCTCTGCCAGATCGATAACCTGCGAAACAACTTCGGCCCCGTTTTTCTTCATGGTAAAAAACTTCTTTTCATTGGCACTTAAGCCACAGGAGAAGCCCGACAAATATTCAAACTGGCCAATATCCGAATGGTTTTGCAGTGCAAGGTTCTGAAGCTGACCAAGCGCTTTGCGGCTGCGGATCTTAGCCGCCTGGTTCATATAAACAAATGGGAAAATAAACAGCAGTGCAATAAACACACCGATTAATGTGGTTTGTAAGTCCATGATTTAGCTGATAATGAAGTTAATAAAAGACAAAGTCAGGAAACATAGTGAATCCTGATGAAATGCAATAAGCATTCATTGAATTTTTTAACCGGACTTATGTAAAGCGGTGATAAGGAAAGACAATGTCGAACCGCTGAAAGCGCAGTTGACTGTTTAACTGCCTTGAGGCCCTCAGCAGCAGGAGCCCCGAAGCAGAAAAATCAAGCTGCTTTTCACGAAAATCATACTTCTGGAAGGGGTTAACCGGGATCGGTACAGAGCCACCTGCTGAAGCCGGCACAGAACCCTCAACCCTGGCCGGACCACCGGAAGGTACCGGCATTGGGGATAGAAGATATTCGTTCTGAATATCCTGATGTCCGTAATCTGAGGCAACACTACTTCTTTTCTCAGGCAGCCAGGTCACGATCAGCAAACTGTAACTGATCAGTGATGCAAGCGAAATCAACAGATAACGGTGATGACGGCTCAACGGATGAAGTATAGGAATATCCAGGCAAAGTTAATCAAATAACCCATTTGGCAAATATACAGGTCACCAACCGGTTTTCAGTCTCAAGCAATTAATAATCAACTTATCACAAGTTTCTGTGACAAGACTGTCTGATCCTGTATCACCGTAACAAAATAAACCCCTTTGTTCAGACTCTCCCTGGTCAGAATGCATTTATAGCCTGAAACATTGGAAACCATGGATACGACCTGCCCTTGCAGATTTGTAATAACCAATCTGGCTTTGTTCAAATATAGATCAGAAATGAGGGTTGCGGATGTTGTCATCGGGTTGGGGAAAATACTGAATGTTGCGGCAGTTTCGCGAGATTGAACCTTCTGAACCACCGGACTGCAGCCCATTTCTGAAGTGTATTCTGATGTATACAGGGTCTGGCTGTTCGTCCCGTTGTCAACGGTCAGGCACACCAGAAACCTTTCTGTAAAGTCCAGTGCATAGGTATAGCCGGGTTCAATAAGTCCGAAGGATGACCCCACCCCCTGAATGATGTAGGACGGATGGTTGTGGATGCCTTCGAAATTCCAGCGTTTGTGATACAAACCATCATCGGTAAGAACCGAATCGATGGAGTTGACAACCATGGTATAATGAGAAAGGTAGCGGGAGATGAATCCCCTGAGGGTATCCCCTGTTTGAAGGTTATAGTCGAATAGCAGGGAGTCGGCTGAACTTCCGGGGAAACGGAAAAAAGCCCTGTTGGCTGCCGGGTCGTCACGCAGGGCTCCCGCATAACCGGGTACCGGCACTTCATTGCCGGCATTCGGATCGTCGCACGAAAGGGTATCGGTGGCTACCCACGAGCGGTAAATCTTTTTGTAAACAAGCTGATTGATGGTGGTATCGCCCTGTGTGGAATAATCAAAATAATGCTTGATGTAACAGGGAAACTGATATGGATTGTTGTAATAATGGTCAACCCGCCACCGGGCGTTCTCAGGAAATGTCTGATAACCAGGGGTTTGTCCGGAAGTTGAAAGCATTATCAGGCTGAAAATAAGTATGATCGGAAATGGCTTCATTTTGTGTATCTGACAGTTCCACGACTAGTTCATTTCAGTCATTTGTCGGCATTGCTTTTTCAAGTTTCCACCTAAACCCTGAATTCTTTTCTCCAGACGTAAGTACTTTGCACTTTTTAAATCTGTTGTATTAACTCTTGTCAGCACAATTCTTGCAAAGACAGTAAAATCAGTTAAAGAATCAATAAGTAAATCAATAGAACGGTCAATTTGATCCACTGCCCTGATTAAATCTGAACCTTTAAGTTCAATAAAATACGAAATACTCTTGTTGCAATTTAGCAGCAAATAATCACACTTTGCCCCATTATCAGTGATCAAACACCCATCAATCCGATACTTAGATAAACTATCTGAATTTCTGTTCTCATAAATAAAGGTTGTAGCTGACCTTCGGTCGCTAAATACAACAATAGCATGTTTCTGATTTATAAAATCGAAGCAATGTACAAATGGTTTGCAATTCATACGCTAAGCTGATTCAAGTTGGAACAAAAAATCAAATTCATCATTTATTTGGCCTGATACAGTGTCAATATATTCTTGCTGTATTATGTCAAATTCTGTGTCAATAATATCTTTAACTTCTCCATGCTTTACAAAAGAAGCAAAAACTTTCTTAATGTCTATCCATAGGTTTCTATCAATTTTACTTTTAACTTCAAATGGATGCTTTTGTCCAACTTTATGTGCTAAAATAAGATTATTGATTGAAGCCAGAATATATGGACTATGTGTTGTAATAACTACTTGTGATTGCTTCAGATTTGACATAAGAGCTATCAAATTGGAAATTTCTTTTTGTGCTTCCGGGAATAAATGAGCTTCAGGTTCTTCAATAACAATAAATACATTTTGTTGCTCTAAAATGATGATGAAAAGCAAAAGCAAAATCCATAGCGATTCTTGTTGTCCTGAAGATGAGAAACTCAATTTCACGTAGTTGTTCGAGTTATAATAAATCTTTTCACCATCTTTATCAAACTGGTATTTTCCTTTCAATATCTTAGTGATTATTCCTTCAGCTGTTTTGGTCTTATCGTAATCAATCTGCAATTGAGTGAGCAATCGCCGTTCTTTAATTATATCTCCAAGCGTTTTGTTGAAAATTGGACGAACAAGATTGATCTTGTCGATAAAGGTTCTCATCAGGAAATCCAATTGTCTTGGATTGATTAGTTGCAGTTGATCAGCAAGTGTTGCTAATAAACTACGCCCAGCTGGAATAAAAACAAGTTCTCTATTTTCATCAAATATCTCATTACATCTATTCTTTACATATGTAATGAATTGCCTTTTTTCAGTATCAAATTGAAGTAAATCTTTACTAGTGAGCAATGCGGGATTTCTTTTCTTCCTCAGATTAGAAAACTCAGCACCTTCAATAACAAGGGTTTTAAGGGCTTGTTGAAAATCACCACTGAAATTAGGAGTTATATACTTGTGATTATCCTCTAATGTGATGCTAATCCAGATTTTATCATTATAATGATATTTGAGCTCAAGACCGTTCAAATGTATACTAGAACCAAAATAATCAAGAAACTTCTGCCTAACTGCTTTAGCGTATGTCCCAGCTGCTTTAGAAAAGTCGTTTTTATCTAAAGAATCAATAAAATACTTAACTAAATCATCATTAAGTGATTTAAAAAAGAAGAT
>CALMDN010000127.1 GCA_937864935.1 uncultured Bacteroidales bacterium | reverse complement strand
ACAAAGGGTTGATGAGGCCTGGGAAGTCGCCAGCAATATCTATCTTGAGAACCGCTCCTCCCGGTCGGTAGCTGAGATTCAGAAAATGATCAAGGATGCCCTGCGGCCTATCCGTTTCAACAATGGCCGGGGTGAAATTTTTATTTATACCACCGATGGTGTTTCGGTAATGTTGCCCCGAAGCAAACCATTTGAGAATAAACTGAGCCTGGGATTGCGCGACAGTCTTGGTAATTATCTGGTTAAGAACGAGGTAGAGCTGATGAAGCAGGTAAACCAGGGGTACCTGAGTTATTATTCTCATCCCGATGAGGAAGGGGAAGATTCAACAGTTTTTAAATATACCTACATCCGCAAATTTGAACCCTTTAACTGGTATTTTGGCTCAAAGGACTTTATTGAAGATTATGAAGATGACCTGAAACGCATACTGCTTCAGTGGATATCGAACATCCGTTACGGCAAGGATGGTTATATTTTCATCAATACCTTTGATGGTCATGCTTTGCTTACCAATGGGGCAATTTCTGAATATCCTGTCAGCATTCTCAAAAGCGGTGATGAGAACTGGATCAATGTGCTTCAGCAGCAGAAGAAGGCTGTAGAAGAGGGGTCCGGATTCATTGAATACAACTTCAACAGGTTGTCGACCAGGGATGTTGAACCGAAAATTTCATACATCGGCCAGGTGAAAGACTGGGGGTGGTTGATTGGAGCCGGTTTTTACAGAAGTGATATAGAAGCTGAGATCGGGATGAACCTCATAAAGCTTCAGGAAAATACCAGGGATCAGATCATCAGGCTGGTAATTCTGCTTGCAGTTATCATTCTGCTCACCATCATCGTTTCCGGCTATATTTTCAGGGTACTTAAAAAAGAGTTCAGCAGGTTTACCGATAGCTTCAAAATGGCCAGTCTGGAAACCGGGCTGATGGATAAGGAGCAGATTTCATTTTATGAGTTCAGACTATTAACCGATTCAGTGAACAAAACACTTCAGGAAAGGAATTTTGCGCAGCAGGCGCTGGAGAAAGAGCAATCCCTGCTGAGGTCACTGATTGATTCCATTCCGGATTTTGTATTCTTCAAAGATACCAACAGCCGGTACGTTGGATGCAATAAAGCGTTTTCGGCTTTTCTGGGATTACCGGAAAGCGCAATTGTCGGACGTGATGATTTCGATCTGTTCCCGGGTGAGTTTGCAGAACGTTACCACGAGAACGACCGGAAAATACTGATCGACCAGGCACCAATAAGGACAGAAGAGTGGACAACATTCCCCAACGGAAGCAAAAGACTGCTGGATACCGTGAAGGTGTTATACAAAAATCAAAGGGGAGAGGTGCTTGGGATTATGGCCATCAGCCGCGATATCACTGATAAGGAAGAGATACAGCAGCAGTTCAGGATTGCCAAGGAAAAGGCTGAAGAATCCGACAGGCTGAAAACCGCATTTCTGGCCAACATGAGTCATGAAATCCGGACACCGATGAATTCAATCATCGGTTTCTCCACCCTGCTCACCGAAGAGTTTCTGACCGATGCAGACCGGGCAGAATACATACAACACATCAACCATGCCGGGGAATCGTTGCTTAACCTGATCGACGACATCATTGATATAGCCAAGATTGAAGCAGGCCAGCTTACTGTAACCGCTGAAAACTGTAACCTTTCCGAGCTGATGGATGAGCTCAGAACAACCTTTACTGAGTTAATTCACCGTAAATTCAAAACTGATGTGCAGCTGATTGCCGAACCTGCTACCCTCTCACAGGGCAACCTGATTATCTCAGATCCTTTCCGTCTTAAACAGGTATTAACCAATCTGCTGGTGAATGCCATGAAATTTACCAGCAAAGGGAGCATCACCTTCGGATACAGGCAGGAGGAGGATACCCTCAGGTTTTATGTCAGGGATACGGGCATTGGAATTTCCAGGGATTATCATTCCATGATTTTCAACCGCTTCAGGCAGGCGCAGCATGAAAATAAGAAACAATATGGCGGAACCGGACTTGGTCTTGCCATTTCACAACACATTATCGAATTGCTGGGAGGCAGCATCTGGGTAGAGTCAGAACCAGGCAACGGCGCCGATTTCTATTTCACCATTCCCTATAAACCCGCCGAGAAACCGATCAAATCCTCAGATCACCGGGCCAAGGACAATATCCTGCTGTATGACTGGTCGTCCAGAACCCTGCTGGTAATTGATGAACTTGATTCAGGTTTCAATTTTATCAGCGCAGCCCTTTCAAGAACCGGCATCAGCATTCTGAGAGCCCATCACATTGAGGAAGGTGCAGGCATGGTCAGGAATTCGCCGGGCATTGATATGGTAATCGCTGATGTGAGTAAGCCGGGTGATGATTTTGGTTCTCCTATCCGTGAGATGAAAAAGGTAAAGGAAAGCCTGATAGTAGTGCTTCAGATATCGGATAACACTGCAGAAGGAATGGCATTGCTGAAAGACAGCGGATGCGATAACCATATCCTGAAACCCTTGAAATTCAATAAGCTGATGAATCTGCTTTCGGAGTATTTCGATCTATAAAAAAACGGGGCCTGAGCCCCGTTTTTTATTTCTTTGGTTCGTAGTAGCAAACCTTAGGAGAGATGATTTTTTCGTCTTTCTTCAGTTTCTTGATTGCATTGTCCACATCTTTTTTGTCGATGCCTGCAAGTTCTGCAATCTCACCGGCTTTCATCGGTTTTCCTGCATTCTGCAATGTCTGCATTACTTTTTCAATGGTTTCCATGTCTGTATTTTTTTGGGGATTAGTCGAGTAAATGTACCACCAGTCCGCTGCGGAGTTTGGGCTCAAACCAGGTGGTTTTGGGTGGCATGATGTTTCCGGAATCAGCGATGTCGATCAGTTGCTGCAGTGAGACAGGGTAAAGGGCAAAGGCTGCAGCCATTTCGCCGCTGTCGACCCTGCGTTTCAGTTCGCCGAGTCCGCGGATTCCGCCAACGAAATCAACCCGTTTCGAGGTTCTCAGGTCGGTAATGCCCAGGATCTCATCGAGCACAAGTTTCGAAAGCACGGTAACATCCAGTACACCAATGGGGTCGTTGTCGTCGAAGGTTCCGGGCAGGGCAGTGAGTGAATACCACTTATTATTCAGATAGAGGCTGAAGTTGTGCAGGCTGGCGGGTTTGTAGATTGTTTCACCCATCTCCTCTATCTTAAACACTTTGGCGAGTCTGACCAGAAATTC